>JAYUYE010000322.1:0-4775 GCA_043752985.1 Myxococcales bacterium | reverse complement strand
CACCTGCACACCCGTCGTCGCGAACGGCGGCTACTGCGGTGAGCCTGTCCCCGTTTGTCAGGCGAGCGGTGAGAGCGCCGCGACGTGTCCCGGCGATTGTCCCGCAGTGTGCGGTGATGGCGTCCGCACCCACTCAGAGCCTTGCGATGGCGGAGACTTCGGCGCAGCGACCTGTTCGAACCAGACCGCCGGCACCAAGCCAAATGGCTCGCTGACATGCACCTCCTGCGCGATCGTGACGACGGGCTGCGCGCCGTAGCGAAGCATCATCTGCGTCGCATCGTCGTGGTATACGGCGGCGATGCAGCTCTCCACTCTGAAGATCATCGTCACCGGTGCCGCCCAGGGAATGGGCGCGCACTTCGCTCGCCGCCTCGCCGAGGCCGGTGCTCAGGTCGCCGCGGGGGATGTCCTCGAGGAAGGCCTCGCGCAGCTCGCCGAGTCGACGAAGGGGCTGCCGGGCAAGGTCCACACGAAGAAGCTCGATGTCAGCAGTGAAGCCGACGTCGGCGTCTTCGTGGACTGGGCGCACGGCGCGATGGGCGGCCTCAACGGCTTGATCAACAACGCCGGCATCCTGCGCGACGGACTCCTCGTCAAGAAAGACAAGACGACGGGCGAGATCACGAAGCTCGCGAAGGACAAGTGGGACGCCGTTGTTGGCGTCAACCTGACCGGCGCCACGATGATGGTCCGCGACACCGTCGCAAAGATGGTCGCGACCGAGCAGAAGCCCGGCGTGATCGTGAACATGTCCTCGATCGCGCGCCACGGAAACCGCGGCCAGTCGAACTACGTGTCGGCGAAGGCCGCGCTCGCGGCGAACACCGTGACGTGGTCGCGCGAGTTCGCGTCGTACGGCGTGCGCGTCGGTGCGGTGGCGCCCGGAATGATCGAGACGCCGATGACGCAGGGCATGAACCAGAAGGCGCGCGATGCGCTGGTGCCGAACATCCCGGTCGGCCGCATCGGCCTGCCCGAGGACATCTGGCTCGCCGTGAAGTTTGTCCTCGAGTGCGAGTACTTCAACGGCCGCACGATCGACGTCGACGGCGGCCTCTCGATGTAGCGCGTCGCCCGCGGCTATTCGCGGGCGACCAAGGCGCGCACCGGTTGCGTGCGGACGATGTCCTCGAACGCCGAGACGTCGAGACCGGTCCGCAGGTTCGCCGGAATCTCGAGCGCGCGCACGCCGAGACCTTCGATCCCCTTCAGCATGCCGAAGTAGGCCGGCGACTCGACCGCGATCACATCGCCGGGCTTGGCGACGGTGCGAAGCGCGAGCGCGAGGCCCTCGGTGGCGCCGATCGTGCTCGTACAGAAAGCCACCGGTTGCCACCACACGTCGGGTGTACTCGTCGCCTCGCGCGTCGACCCGTACAGACGCTCGAGCGTTAACCGGCACAGGCCATCTGTACTGGTCCGCGCTAGACATCCGTGTCTCTGTACGGGGCGCGGGAAGTTGTCACCATGAAGCGCATGATCGCCTCGACCAGTGCTCCTTCGATCCGGACGGCGATCGATCCGCGGCTCGTGCTCAACCTGTTGGCTGTCTATCTGATCTGGAGCTCGACGTACCTCGTGATGAAGATCGCGATTCACGAGCTGCCACCGATGCTGATGGCGAGCGTGCGGTTCGCTGCGGCGGGCCTGGTGATGCTGCTGATCGCGCTGCGGCGTGGTGCGGCGTGGCCGAGGGCACGCGACTGGCTGCGGGTCGCGCCGATCGGGGCGCTGCTGTTCGTCGGGGGCAATGGCTTCATCGGGGTCGCGCAGCAGTCGCTGTCGTCAGGCGGCACGGCGGTGGTCGCCGCGATGATGCCGCTGTGGGTCGGCGTGCTTGGCTTCATTGGGGGCGAGCGACCCAGCCGGCGCGAGTGGCTCTCGCTCGTGGTGGGGTTCGTCGGGATCATGGTGCTGATGGGCGGCCCATCGCTGGTCGGAGAGCCGCTCCACATCGCACTGCTCATCGTCGCGCCGCTGTGCTGGGCGCTCGGGTCGGTGCTCGCGCGGCGGTTGACCGGTCCGGTCGGCAAGGACACGTTCATGCTGCCCGCCGTGGAGATGCTGACCGGTGGCGTCGCGCTGTTCGCGGTCGGCGCGCTGCGCGGAGAGCGGATGCCGCTCGACGTCAGTGCCACGTCGTGGATCGCTGTCGGCTACCTGTGGCTGTTCGGGTCGATCATCGGCTTCACCGCCTACAACTGGCTGCTGCGCAATGCGCGGCCCGTCATCGCGACCAGCTACGCGTACGTCAACCCGATCCTGGCCGTGATCCTCGGCGCCGTGATCTCCGGCGAGGCGCTGGGCTGGACCACCGTGGTTGCCAACGTCCTGATCGCGGGAGCCGTGTGGCTTGCACTGACCCGGACGAAGGTTCCGGAGCCGTCCGCAGGCCAAAGTGGCGCAACCCGCCTGGTTTAGCTACGCTTGACCGGATGTTCCGCCGTGTACTCGGGGTTTGCGTCGCGGGCGCATTGTTCGCGACTGTGCCCGCGTGCGGCGGTGCCGAAAAGCCAACGAAGACCGCGAAAGACAAGAAGAAGAAGGGCGAGAAGCGATCGCTCCTGGCCCAGGCGCGCGACCACGCCGAGAGCGGCGACGTCGACTCCGCGGACGAAGCCTACGCCGCTGCCTACGAGGCCGAGGCCGAGTTCGACATCCTGGAGGAGCGCGTCGACTTCCTGCTCCACGAGGGCCGAGCGAGCCGCGCTCAAGAAGTCGCGAAGCAGTACTACGACAAGAAGGCCACCGACCCGCAAGGGTATCGCCTCTACGCCGAGACGCTGCTCGTCGGCAACAAGGGCCAGGAGGCCCTCGAGGTCGCCGATTCGCTGATCTCGCTCAACGAGGACGATCCGGTCGGCTACGAGAAGCGCGGACGTGCGCTGCTGATCCTCGAGAAGAACCAGGAAGGCATCGACTCGCTGCGCAAGGCAGTGCAGCTCGATGGCAAGAACGCCACGTTCCACATGGCGCTCGGCAGCGCGCTGCACAAGCTCAACGAGATCAACGAGGCGGCCCTCGAGTTTCGCGCCGCACTCAAGTTCGCCCCCGACGACGTCGAGGCGCACGTCCTCCTCGGCATGGCGCTGCGCGATCAGAACGAGCTCGACGAATCTCGCCAGTTCCTCGACAAGGCGCTCGAGCTCGACAAGAACAACGGACGTGCCTACTTCGAGCTCGGCATTCTCCTCAATCGCCAGGGCAAGCAGGCCGACGCCGAGGTCGCCCTGTCCAAGGCGGTGCAGAAGTCGCCGAACGAATCGCGATTCTGGTACGCGTACGGCGAGATCTATCGCCTCCAGGAGCGGTTCGAGGAGGCGATCAACGCCTATCGCAAGGCGGTCGATCTCGACCCGCCCTACCCCAAGGCGGTTGCCAAGCTCGGACTCCTGCTGGTCGAGCGGAAGCAGTTCGACGAGGCCGAGACCTTCCTGATCCAGGGCATCCGCAAGGACAGCAAGAACGCGGTCAACTACCTCCACCTCGGGGCGGTCTACGCCGCGAAGAAGAAGTACCGGCTCGCGATCGAGAATTTTCAGAAGTTTCTGGAGCTTGCGCCGAAGAACGACCGCGACCGGGGCCGCGCGCGCGAAGCGATCATCGAGCTCAAACGCAAGTAGCGCTCGACGGGCTGGAACCGGCCATCCGTTATCGTTGACAGTTCATCCGTTGGCGGTGTATCCATACATCCGTTATGACGGATGCCGCTCAGCAGCTCGAGGGACAGACCGCGGCGGAGATCCTGCGGTGGGCGAGCCGCGAGTACGGTCAGAAGCTGACGTTCGCCGCCGCCCTCGGTGCCGAGTGCTGCGTGATCATCGATCTGATCGCCCGGCACGAGCTGCCGATCGACCTGTTCACTCTCGATACCGGTGTGCTGTTCCCCGAGACGTACGCGCTGTGGCGCGCGCTCGAGGACCGCTACGGCGTGAAGATCCGCGCGGTCCGTGCCGAGCAGACGATCGACGCGCAGGCGCTCGTCCACGGGGCCGCGCTGTGGGAGCGCGAGCCGGACCGCTGCTGCGATCTGCGCAAGGTCCGTCCGCTCAAGAACGCGCTCACCGGCTTCGGCGCGTGGATCACCGCGATCCGCCGCGAGCAGACGCCCGAGCGAGCGACGGCGCAGATCGTCGAAGACGATCGCAAGTTCGGGCTCGTGAAGATCAACCCGCTCGTCGCGTGGACCCACGACGATGTGTGGGCGCACATCTACGCGAACGACGTTCCGACCAACGCGCTCCACGCTGCCGGCTACCCGTCGATCGGCTGCCAGCCGTGCACGTCCCCCGTGGCTCCCGGCGAAGACCCGCGCTCCGGTCGCTGGCGCGGTGCCGTGAAGAAGGAGTGCGGGCTGCACATCGCTCCGTCCGAGGGCGAGGGCGCATGACCGCGCTGTATCCGGCGTTTCTCAAGCTCGCAGGCCTGCGCGTGATCGTCGTCGGCGGCGGGCCGGTCGCTGCTGGCAAGCTCGATGGCTTGCTCGACGCCGGTGCCCTCATCACCGTGGTCGCTCCGCAGATCACGCAGGCGATCCGGGTCCGCGAGGAGATCACGCTCGTCGAGCGCGAGTTCGTCCCCAGCGACCTCGACGGCGCGCGCTGGGTCGTCGCCGCTGCGCCCCCGGAGATCAATCATCAGGTCGCAGCCGCGGCAACGGCGCGTGGCCTGTTCGTCAACGCAGTCGACGACACCGCGTCGGCCACCGCCTATCTCGGCGGCGTCGTGCGACGCGGTCCATCGAATGCACCGGCGGGGGGGGGCGCGCGCTC
>JAYUYE010000321.1:0-1799 GCA_043752985.1 Myxococcales bacterium | reverse complement strand
TCGCGAGGTCGCGCTCGAGCGGCTGGTGATAGAGCGTCCACGGGAACTGCCGCGCACGCGCGTGGTTCGCGAAGTAGTCGCCACGATCAACCGTCATTTCGGCGGCTCGGCAGCGTCGGCGATGATCATGTACTCGTACGCGGTCGGCGAATCGGCGGGCACGAGAGGATCGGTGACCGCCCAGCGCACGAGGCGCGTGAACGGCGCGAGCGCCGCATCGGGCAAGAACCGCGCGAGCTTCGACGGGTAGCTTCCGGTCAAGCTCTTGATCACGAACTCGCCGAACGCGGGCGGCATGAACAGACGAAACAGAAATTCCGAGCGCGCCGAGCCAAGGCCGTAGGTCGCGCGGACCTTCCAGCCATGCTGCGCGAGGAGACTCGTCCAGACCTTGGCGTCATAGAGGTGCCAGTGCTGGAAGAAGCCATTGAGTGCGCCCGACAGGCTCATTGCGATCCGCGGTGCGTGGTTCAGGAGAAAACTCTGCAGCCGACCCTGGTACGCCCAGCGCGGCGTCGGCACGAACATCACGAGCCGCGCGTTCGGCGCCGCCACGGCACGCAGGTTGTGCAGCGCTGCATCGATGTCGGGCACGTGCTCGAGCGAACAGTTGCCGATGATCTCCTCGAACTTGGTGCCGGCGAACGGCTCCTCGCGCGAGACATCGGTCAGCTCCGCTTTGATCCGCGTCTTGGCCTGCGCGATCTCGCGCGCCGAGATGTCGATGCCGTAGATCTCGCGCTTGTCGTGATCGCGCAGCGTCCACCAGAACCCGTCGCCGCAGCCGACGTCGAGCACGGGGCCGCGCGAGCTGCTGACCGCCTCGATCGCGACGAGTCGGTTGATCTCGCGCAGCGTCAGCGACAGCGGTGCATGGCGAAGATACGCCGTGGCCCAGCGCTCGATCTGTGCGTCCGACGGCGGCGTGATGTCGTCGGGTGGAGTGGTCAGCGGTGGACCATCAGAGTCGCGCACGAGCCAGGGCACCTCGCTACGCTTAGCACGTCACGGCGCGGCGATGGGAAGTGCGACCTTCCGCGTCTCGAGGTCCTGAGCCGGCAGGATGATGACGTAGCTCTCGGGACCGCGCTCCCACAGCAGGACGCGATCGGGGGCCGCGAGGCCGAGTAGCGGAAACCAGCCCTCGCGCCGCACCATCGGCATCGGCGCAACGACCTCGGGCACCACGAGATCGAGCTCGATCACGCCGCCGCCGAGATCGGCGGACAGCTGGTGCGCGTACGACAGGCTCTCGAGCGGCCACGCCGGAAATAGATCGTTGTGCAGTGCGCCGCCATAGACGATCACCGCGCGGTCGGACTCGACCAGCGCGCGCGCCGTGGAGCCGAGCTTCTCGGTGACGAGCTCGAGGAGGCGCAGGAAGTCGACGCGACCCATCGCGTCGAGCACCGCACCATGCTCGATGCAGGTCATCGGGAGCGCGTGCGTCTGCAGCCGCATCTGCGCGCTCTTCATCACGAGGGCCGCGAGCTGCGCCCCCCCGCCCGGCGAGCGACCGGTCGTTGCCGCGACCTCGCGCGATACGGCGCTCGTGGCGGCGCAGCCGTCGTCGAGCCAGGTCTCGATCACGAGGTGGCGCGCGCGCGGGAGCATCAGCTCCATGATCTCGGTCGTGAACCGCGTCATCGGTGACGTCGGCGCGTTCGGCGCTTGCCGCGGATGGTATTCTCCAACGGCGTAGACCCGCGCACCGGTGGACTCCGCGAGGATCGCGGCGACCGCGGACGCGCTGTCGGGGAACTCGCGGTAGCTCAGATCCTCGATCGGATCGTACGTGA
>JAYUYE010000320.1:0-11228 GCA_043752985.1 Myxococcales bacterium | reverse complement strand
CGGCCCGGGCGTCGCCGCGAGCGAGCCGACCCGGATGTATCCGAGCGCGCCGGGCTCGTTCGTCGATCTCGTCGCGAGTGCACGCCACGGTGTCGTCGGGATTCGCTCCGCGACGCCGATCAAGTCGGGCCCCGCGTCGATGTTCCCGGGTGCTCCCGACTCGACGGCGGACGTCGCGCTCGGCACCGGTTTTTTGATCGAGGCCAAGGGCGTCTACGTCATCACGACCGACAAGATCGCCGCGGCCGCGACCCACCTCGAGGTCGTGCTCGACGACACCACCGTCGTGCCGGCGAAGGTCGTTGGCCGCGACATCGATCTCGATCTCGCGCTGCTCCAGGTCGATCGGCCGCGGCTGCACGCGCTGCCGATGGGCGACTCCAACGATCTCAAGATCGGCGAATGGATCGTCGTGCTCGGCAATCCGTTCGGTGAAGAGGTCACCGCGTCCGCGGGTCTCGTGTCGTCAACGGGACGCGAGGCCGCCGGCTCTCTGATGCAGGATCGCGGGATGGGTTACCGCACGTTCCGGATGTTCCTCCAGACCGACGCGCGCATTCATCGCGGGAACTCCGGCGGCCCGGTGCTCGACACCGCAGGCCAGGTGGTGGGCGTCGCCGTCGCGACCAGCGATCGCCCGGCCGAGCTGTCGTTCGCAATCCCGATCAATCGCGTGCGCGAGGTCATCGAAGCGCTCCGCGATCATGGCCAGGTCGCGCGCAGCTGGCTCGGCGTCAAGGTCAAGCCGGTCACCGGCGACCTCGCTGCGTCGCTCGGCCTGCCGTCGACGGGCGGTGCCTACGTCACCGAGGTCGTTCCGAACTCGCCCGCGATCCGATCGGCGCTGCGCGCGGGCGACGTGATCCTGAAGTGGAACGATCACGTCGTCGACCATCGCTCGCTGCCGTGGATGGTCGCGGCGTCGCCGGCCGCACGGCCGAACACGGTCCTTGTCTGGCGCAATCGAGTCGAGACCCCGATCGCCGTGACGACCGAGAACATGCCCCAGTAGGGGATCCAGTCATGACGGTTCTGACCTCGTTCACGATGGTCGAGCGAGGATGGACAAGCCGGGCGCGCCGGCGGCCAAGTCCGCCAAGTAGCTACGCGCTCCGCCGCGCAGGCTCGTCTCCGGCCGGTATCTGCGCTTGCCTCGTTCCGCCGGGACGTGGGAGCCTGATTACCGTGGTCTCTGGCCACGAGGAGGCACCGATGGCTTCGCGCTGCGCGCCGCTGATGTTCACGCTCCTGCTGGCCGCCTGTGGCCCCGCTGTCCTCGGCAATGGGGATGACACAGCCAACGATGGCAAGGGCGACACCATGTGCTCGGCACCCGGTGCGACCCGGAGCTGTTACTCGGGCGCGTCTGGCACCGAGAACGTCGGCCCGTGCTCGGGCGGAACGCAGACATGCTCGTCCAGTGGAACCTGGGATCCGTGCAACGGCGAGATCGTTCCATCGCAAGAGCTCTGCGGTAATGGCGTCGACGACAACTGCAGCGGTCAGGTCGACGAGGACGTCGATACCGATGCCGATGGCTTCACCACGTGCGGCGGTGACTGCTGCGACTCGACCTCCGAAGGGTGCGGCAGCCCTGCCCTCGTCAACCCGGGCGCCTTCGAAGCGATGGGCAACCTGGTCGACGACGACTGCGACGGCGTGGTCGACAACACCGCCGCGGTGAGCTGCGATACGGGGCTCGCGAGCAACTCCGCCACGGCACTCGACTACGCCAAGGCGATGGAGCTGTGCCAGACCACCACGGCAGCCGGCACCAGGTGGGGCGTGATCAGCGCGCAGTTCCTGCTGCCGTCGGGCACGGGCACGCCGAATGCGAACCAGCGCGCGATCCGGACCGGGTTCGGGGGCACCACGGTTCAGGGTGGTAGCTCGTTCGCCGTGCTGTCGACGGGCGCTGCCGCCGCGACCGGTCAGACGAACCCCGCGTTCCGCGCCTTCCAGACGGCGGCCGGGCTCGGCGGCACGAGCACCGTTCCCGCCGACTGGTACGCCGCGAACAACAACACGATCCCGAACGCGCCTGGCTGCCCGCCTCCCCAGGGCGGAGCCCAGGTCAACGATCCGATCATGCTCGAGCTCACGATCCGTGCGCCGACCAACGCGAAGTCGTTCAAGCTGTCGACGAACTTCCTCAGCTCCGAGTACCCGGAGTGGACGTGCAGCCCGTACAACGACTTCTTCGTCGTGCTGCTAGACTCCGCGTGGGCCGGTCAGCCCGCAAACCCCACCGACAAGAACCTCGCGATCTACACCTCGGCCGCGAACGCGAAGTATCCGGTCGGTGTGAACCTCGCGTCGGGCAACACCGGTCTGTTCACGGTCTGCAAGAACGGCGCGGTCGGCTGCGGTGGCGGTTCGGTCGCGGGCTCGATCACCACGTGCATGGCGACCACGGAGCTCGTGGGCACCGGAATGGATGGGCTCAACCCGGCCCCCAATGCGCTCGCGGCGAATGATCCGGGCTACTGCGGCGCGAACAACCAGGTCGGCGGCGGGACCGGCTGGCTCGTGACCTCGGGCAACGTGAAGGGCGGCGAGGTCATCAAGCTGCGGATCGCGCTGTGGGACACGAGCGACGGCATCTACGACTCCGTCTCGATCCTCGACAACTTCCAGTGGTCCGTCGAGGCAGCGCAGCCCGGCACCGTGATCTTCTAGCCCCGCGCGCTAGTTGAGGCCGTCGTCGCTGCCGGCAAGGAACCGCGCGAGCACGGTCTTCTGTCCGATCGACTCGAAGGTCACGATGACCTTGAGGTCCGATCCGGTGCCGTTCATCGACACCACGCGGCCCGCGCCGAACGTGCCATGCAGGACGGTGGAACCGATCGCGAAGCCACCCTTGGGCCGTCGATCATCCTCACCGACACGGAACACCGGCTCCTCATCGCCCTCGACGCGCTGATCGAACTCATCCCCGCCGCCACCGATCCGGCGCTTGGGGCCGCGATAGCCGCCGCGACCGTCGCTGTTGCGCCCGGTCCAGTTGCCGTCGACGATCCGCGGCGCGTTCGGAGTCTGCAGCGCTCGTGACCGGGCCGGCTGGGCGAGACAGCCGGGCGGTAGATCGTCGAGGAAGCGCGACGGCCCATTCATCCGGATCTCGCCCCACACCCGCCGCGTCCGCGCGTGCGTGAGCACCAGCTTCTCCCGCGCGCGCGTGATCGCGACGTACGCGAGCCGGCGCTCCTCCTCGAGCGCCGCGTCCTCCGACGTCCCCTCGCGCTCGCGCAGCGACGGAAACAACCCATCCTCGAGACCCGCGATGAACACGAGCGGCCACTCGAGTCCCTTCGCGATGTGGATGGTCATCAGCACGACCTGCTCGCTCGCGGTCTGATCGCCCGCCGACGACAGCGCGATTCGCTCGAGAAAATCATCGATCGATTGCGGATCATCGCTCTCGTCGTCGAAGTCGGACGCCGAGGTCACGAGCTCGGCGAGGTTGTCGAGGCGGTCTCGCGACTCGGTGCTGCCATCGGTCTCGAGCTTCGTCCGCAATCCGCTGCGGTCGACGATCTGGATGATCGTCTCGGCGACCGAGGCGCCGCCTTTGATCACGTCGACGAGCCCATCGACCAGCTCGACGAATGCGTGCAGCTTCTTGCGCGGCGCAGGCCCGAGACCCGCCACGTCGCCGCGCGCCGCGAGTCGCGCCGAATCGAGCAACCCGTACCCGGTCGCTCGCGCCGCCGCCCGCAACCGGTCGACGGTGGTCTCGCCGATCCCGCGCGCGGGGACATTGACCACGCGCTCGAACGCCGAGTCCGCTGCCGGGTTCCCGAGCAGGCGCAGGTACGCGATGACGTCCTTCACCTCCCTGCGCTCGAAGAACGACACCGCGCCGACGATCTTCGCCGGCACACGCGCCGCCCGCAGGTGCTCCTCGAGCACGCGAGACTGCGCATTCGTTCGATACAGGATCGCGATCTCGCTCGGTGAGATCGGCCCCTCATCGAGTGCGCGCCGGATCGACTGCGCGATGAAGTACGCCTCACCTCGCTCGTCGCCGGCCTGATAGACCTCGATGGGATCTCCGCCGCCCTTCTCGGTCCACAGCGACTTCTCGTGCCGGTCGCGGTTGTGCCGGATGATCCCGTTCGCCGCGTCGAGGATCGTCTGGGTCGACCGATAGTTCTGCTCGAGCTTGATCACCTTGGCGTCGGGAAAGTCGCGGTCGAAGTCGAGCAAGTTCCGCGGCTCCGCGCCGCGCCACGCATAGATCGACTGATCGTCATCCCCGACCACCGTCAGGTTCCGCGTCGCGTCCGCGAACTTCCGCACGATATCGTACTGGACCTTGTTGGTGTCCTGGAACTCGTCGACCAGCACGTGCCGGAACCGCACCATCAGGTGCTGGCGCGCCTCCTCGATGTCGAACAGCTGAAGGACCTTGAGCAACAGGTCGTTGAAGTCGACCGCGTTCTCCTTGGCGAGCTGTGCCTGGTACGCGGGATAGATCTTCTCGACGACGTCATCGAACATCCCGGTCTGGATGCTCCGTGGATCGACGCCGCGATTCTTCGCCCGATCAAATCGCGACAGGATTGTCCGCGGTGAGCACTGGTCCTCGAACGTGCTTCCCTTGAGGAGCCTCTCGACCAGCTTCATCTGATCGTCGTCATCGAAGATCACGAAGCTCTTGGTCAGCCCGACGTACGTCCCCCACCGCCGCAGCAGCCGCGCGCACGTGGAGTGGAACGTCCCGATCCACATCGCATCCGCGGCCTCGCCGAGAATCTCGCGCAGCCGGTGCCGCATCTCCCCGGCCGCCTTGTTCGTGAACGTCACCGCGAGGATCGCCCACGGCTCCGTCCCGGTCTCCACCAGGCGCGCGATACGGTGCACGAGCACGCGCGTCTTGCCGGTCCCCGCCCCGGCGAGCACCATCAGCGGCCCGTCGCCATGATCCACGGCGGCGCGCTGTTGCTCGTTGAAACCGCTCACTGCGTCTGCGTAGCACAGGGTGCTGACAGCGTCGGTGAAGTCGTGGGTGGGCTTGTCGACCGGGCTGTGCCCGAAACCCAACCTTCGCTGCTCTGCGGAAGCCCACCGAAACGCACAACGCCGGCACCCTTGCGAGAGCCGGCGTCCACTGCGGAGACGTTTGCTTAGAACGTCAGGCGCATTCCGAGGCGCGCGTTGGCCGGGCCATAGCGGCTGTTGGTGTTGCGGAAGTTCGGGTTCTTGCCGATGGGCACGCCGGTCTCGTTGCCGCGGCTGTCGATCGTCTTGACCCAGATCAGGTCCTCGTACGAGCCACCGGCGACCGGGTTGGCGTTCTGCTCGCTACCCGAGGTGGAGTTCGGCGCCGACAGCTTGAACTGCGGAGCGTAGTTGTCGTCGATGCCGGCCTCGCCCTGACGGTTGTAGACGTTGAACAGGTCGAGATAGACCTCGAGGTTCATGTTCTTGCCGATGCTCTTGCCGTAGCCGAGGTGGAGACCCAGGCCGTGGTCGAAGTCGGTGCGACCGAGCTGACCACGCGGCAGGAGGAACGACTCGTTCGCGCCGTAGAGGTAGTGACCCGCGAGCGCGTTGGTCGGAACGCCGGACAGGGCGCGGAGACGGATACCGATGGTGGCGCTGCCCTTCTTCTTGAAGTCGAAGGTGTAGTAGCCGTCGAGCTTGATGTAGTGCGGGCGATCCTGCGGCAGCGGGCCGACGCGGTTCGCGAGGAGCTCGATGAGGTCGTACTGCGACGAGATGTTCGGGTCGACCTGGCCGTTGTCGTAGGAGATGAGGCCCGGATAGTTACCCGTGGTCTTCGAGAACGTGTACGAGCCCTGGACGTACAGCTTCTTCGAGAACCGGCGAGTCATCGTGAACTGCAGAGCGTTGTAATCGCGGCTCGGCTTGTCGAACACGCGGATGCCCTTGAACAGGTCGAGCTGACGGGCCAAGCGACCCTTCTCGATGGGATCGTCGGTGCGCTCGATCCGGTCCATCAGCTTCTGTTCCTCGGAGCTGGACCACTCGCCGGGGTTCGCGATGATGTACGTGTTCGCGCCGTCGGTCGACACGTCCTCGATCACGCGGCCCATGCGCCGGTTCTGGTACGAGATGCCGATCTTCATATCGTCGAGGATCTCGTACTCGAAGCCGCCGATGACCTCGTCGAGGTACTGCGGCTTGATGCCCGGGGCGATGAGCACGCCGGAGGCGCCGATCAGCTGCTCGCCGCCGCCTGCGGCCTGCGTGGTGTCGAGGCAGCCTTCGCCGTTGGTCCCGCCAATGCGCGCATCGGTCATGCCGCACTGCGAGGCGTTGAACGTCTGCTGGAAGTTGACCTCGCCGCCGAACGAGCGGTCGTTGATGCGCATCGGGATCGACTCGTAGAACCGGCCCCAGTGGGCGTAGATCTTCGAGCGACCTTCCTTCGTCCAGTCGTAGAGGAGGCCGATGCGGGGGGACCACATCTGGTCCATCGTCATCGCGTTCTTGCCGAGGGTCTGCGAGGTCAGCGGATCGACCGTGTTCTGCAGGAACTTGGCGTAGCGGAGGCGCTGCTCCTCGTACCGGAGGCCGGCGTTGAGGGTCAGGTTCGGCTGGATCTGCCAGGAGTCACGGAGGTACGCCGACCAGTTGAACGTGTTACCGGTGACGCGCGTCCCCGGAGCGCCTTCGACGCCCGAGGTCCAGTCACAGGCGAACACCCGATTGCCGCCCATGACGCCGCCGCCGGAGCTGTCTGGCGTGCTGCACGTGTCGTCGAACCGCCCGAGGTTGGGAGTGTTCATGACGATCGGCGAATCAACCTCGCCGAGCAACTGCGCCCAGCGAGTGATGCGGACGGTGTCGCTGCCGACGTAGTTCTGGATCAACGCGCCGCCCGAATAGAGGCGGTTCGTCTCGGAGGTGTTGTCCTCGGCGTCGATGCCGGCCTTGATCTCGTGGCTACCACCCGCCTTGATGCGCTGGGTGAGCGACAGCTTCGCCGCGCGGCGCTGCTGGTTCTCGTTGGTGATCGCGCCCGGGCCGCCGATCACGTACGGCGTGGTGTCCATCGGGCAGTTGTTCGGGAGGAACGGATAGGGATCCGCCGAGCCCGGGCCGCCGTCGAGGCAACCGTTGTTGGTGCGCGCGCTCTCCGCACCGAAGCCGGGGCCCCACACGCCGAGGCTGCCATCGTAGAGGACCTGGAGCGGCTTGTTGGCCTGGCTCGGGTCGAGCCCCTCGTCGGAGAACGTCTCGCGGTGCCAGCCGATCACGGCCTCGACCTCGGTCTTGTTATCGTTGAACTTCGACGTCCACTTCCCCGAGATGTCGGTCGTCAGCGAGCTCGCCTTGCCGCCGCTGCTCGCCGGACCGTAGATGCCGGGCGACTCGCGCGAGCCGGGAAGCGCCTGGATCGTGACCTGGCCCTGGTTCTCCGGGGTGGCCGCGAAGTTGATCTTGCCGAGCATGTTGTAGCCCTGGCTCGTCGTGCTGCGGATCTCGGAGTCGAGGGTGTCCGTGATGTAGAAACCGGTCGACGGGTCGGTGTCGGCCGTACCGTCGGCGAAGCCACCCTGCGACGGCAGACGCGCATCACAGGCCGACAGGTTGCCGGTCTCGTCGAGACGGCGGCAGTCGGTCTGGCGCTTGGTCTCGCGGGTGATGTCGACCTTGGTGAACTGCGGCGCCAAGCCGACGTAGAACCAGAGCTTGTCCTTGATGATCGGGCCACCGAGCTCGAAGCCGAAGTCGGCCGAGTACGCGAGGTTACCCGTCGCATCGATCGACGATGCGTTGTTCGGCGTACGTTCTGCGGCGGCGGTCAGCTGACCGGGCGTGTAGGTGCCGAAGACCGAGCCCTTGAACTCGTTCGAGCCGCTCTTGGTGACCACGTTGACGACGCCGCCGGTCGCGCGACCGTACTCGGCGTTGTAGCCGCCGGTGATGACCTCGATCTCCTCGATGAACTCGTTGATCACCGGCGAGCCGACCGTGCCGAACGTCAGGCCGGTCGTGTTGACGCCGTCGACGAAGTACTGGTTCTCGAGCGACGAAGATCCCGAGAACGAGACGCCGAGTGCATCGCCCTGCGAACCGGCAGCCGCGCCGAGGGTCGACTCGAACGTGCGGCCCGGGACCGGGATGTTCTTGATGTAGTTCTTGTCGATCGTGATGCCCTGCGTGGTCGACGTCGGGTCGATCGTCGGCGCGGAGTCCGTGATCTTCACGACCTCGCCGCCGGCCTGGGCCTGATTGATCTTCTGGAACACCGGCGTGACCCTGCCGATGCCGACGTTGACACCACCACGCTCGAGCGTGATGTCGGCGTAGTAGAAGGTCACGAGGTAGTCACCGGGCGGCAGGTCGGTGATCTTGTACTGACCGTTCTCGTCGGTGATGGCGGTCTGCGCCTGCGCCAGCGACGGCGAGGTCGCGATCACGGTGACGCCGGCGAGCTTCTCGCCCGTCTTGGAGTCCGTGATCGTTCCGGTGATCGCGCCCGTGGTCTGCGACTGCGCGAAGGCCACCGAGGGAGCGAGCAACGAGAGCCCGAGCGTCGTAGCGCCGAGGCCAGAAGCTAGAATCGACGCGATGATCAGCTTGTTCTTCATGACGAATTCCGATCAGCTCGCGGTGGTGAAGGTGAAGACGTAAGGGGTCGGCAAGGCCTGGCCGAAGCTGTCCTTCACGCCGGTGGTGACCGTCACCTTGAACTTGGTCATCGCCGCGAGCGGGGTCGCGAACGTGATGGCGATGTTCTTGTTCATGGCGACCGTCACCGTGTACGCCGGCACCGCGCCGCCGACCGGGTCCGTGGTGACCTGGACATTCGCCATCGTTGCCGAGGTGAGGTCGAGCTGCGTGTTCGCGAGGATGAGGATGCCGGTCGTCCGGTTGACGCCGGTCGCGAGGTTCGCCGGGTCGCTGAGGAACGCGATCGGCTCGACCTTGAACTTGAAGCCGCTGGTGTCACCCGCGCTGCAACCACTATCGGGGTCACCGCCGGCAGGCGTGCACGGCGCGAGGCCCTGCTTGTCGACGACGTCCGCGGCGAACGCGAGCTGACACTCGACGTTCGTCGGCAGGCCGCGCTGCGGGAGCATGACGACCGCGGGGCCCAGCGCCTCGAAGCCGCCCATCGCGGGAACCTGCTGGTTACCCGACGGATTCCAGTAGCTCGCGTCGAGATCCATCGGGACCGTGAGCGCGCCGCACTTGATGGTGACCGCGCCGTCGATCAGGCGGGTCTCGTCGACCGCGCCGTCCTGGTTGATGTCGAGCACGCCGACCGGCGCGCCCTTCGCGATGGTCGCGGTGCCCACGGTGCAGCCCGCATCGTTCTCGCACAGGCAGACCGAGTTCGCGCCGGCGCACGTGCGCGGGAGAATGTCCTGAGCAGCGCTGCAGCGCGCGATGTCATCCGGCGTCGTGCCCACCGGCACGCGCGCGAACGCGTCGGTATCGACCGGGCCGCGGCACGCGATCTCCTCGAGGTTGTTGCCGACGAGCAGCTCGTCCATGATGATGCGGAACCCGTTGCCGGTCGGCGTCGCCGACATCACGGGATGAGCCTCCGCCTCGCTCGCCATCGGGTGCGACCCGAACGCGAACACGCGGCGCTCGCTCGATGATGTCGAGCCCGGATTCGTGAACGTCTCCTTCATCCGAACCTGGCGCACCATCGGCGGCCCGTCGGGCCGCAGATCCGTCTCGCTCTCGTAGTCAGTGCAACCTGCGACGGCCAGGGTCGCAGTGAAGGCACAGAGGACGTTCAAAACCGTTTTCATTTTTCCTAGGCTCCCCGTAGCGAAATCGGTCGCTTGTACTAACTGAGCGTCAAAGGTGTCAAGACGTTCCACGACGTGTATCAGAGCCGGAACGCGACCGAGTAGCGCATGTTGATCACGCGCCGTGACAGCGCGCGCGATCACGCGATGACCGCTCCGCAGAGGTGTCGCAGGCAGTGACCGACCACCGCTCCCTGCGACAGCGGTAGAGACGTCAGGTCAGCAGCGCGGCAGAGGAAAGGTTCGACCTACTTGCGTAGATCGGCGTCTTTGACCTTGAGCGCGACCTTGATCTCGTCGTGATTGACGTCGGCCGCGAGGGCCCGGATCTGGTCCATCGTCCCCACGACCTCTTTCCAGGGCACGGTCGGGTCGAAGTCGACGAACACGACCTTCGAGTTGCCGTTGCTCGCCATCGCTTCGAGCTTGGGCCGGAGCGTTCGGATGAGGTCGGACGCGGCGATCGGAGTCGGGTTCTCGGAGAGGCCGTCGGAGAAGTCGATCGAGAGGTCGGGCTTGACGAACACGGTCAGCTGGCTCGCGTTCGGGTCCGGCATCTCCTGCTCGGTGTCGATGTTACGGGGGACCTCGAGAGTCTCCATCTTCATCATGATCGGCATGACGACGAGAAAGATGATCAGGAGCACGAGCAGCACGTCGATGAGAGGCGTGACGTTGATCTCCGCCTGGAGTCCGCCGGGCTTGCCGCCCCCCGTTGACATCGACATGGCTACTTGTCGTCCTTGGCGATCGCGAGGTCGACCGCGCCGACGCCCATCTGCTGGTTGAGGTAAATCAGGACCGGGTACACCTTGCTGTACTCCAACGCGTTGTCCGCCTTGAGGTAGATGCGGCCGACACCCTCCGGGTTCTTCGGCGCTGCCCAGGCCGCGGTGACCTGCTGGTTCATCTCCTTGAGCGTTGCCTCGGTGACCGGCCCGAGCTTGTTCTTCTCGACCCAGAGGTTGCCGTCGAGGTCAATCGAGACCACCGGCTGCATCTTGTCCTTCTCGGACGAGTAGTTCTTCGCCTGCGGGAGCTGCACGTCGTGGCCGCGTCCCATGATCAACGTCATCAGCATGAAGATGATCAGGAGCACGAGCATCACGTCGACCAGCGGGGTCACGTTGATGTCGTTACGCACGTGATCCAGCGTGGGCTTCTTGCCCGAGAGCCGCCGAACGCGGTGCGCGTGTCCTGCCCGACCAGCCACGATTAGGCCCGGCCCTCGCGGAGCACGTAGTCGATGAACTCGGACGAGACATCGTTCATATCGATCACGTACTGCTCGACGCGGGACGTGAAGTAGTTGAACGCCATCGCCGCGATGATCGCGACGCCGAGGCCGAGCGCTGTCGAGACCAGCGCTTCGGAGATCTTCGGGCCGATCTCGGTGATGGTCACCGTGCCGCCCTTGAGCAGCTGGAACGTTCCGAGAATACCGATGACGGTACCGAGGAGGCCGATGAACGGCGTCGCCGAGGC
>JAYUYE010000319.1:0-1800 GCA_043752985.1 Myxococcales bacterium | reverse complement strand
AAGGCGCGCGCGTGGCACGCCAAGGATCCCGGCGATGTTCTCGCGCTGATCGGCCTCGGCGAGGCGCTCGAGGCGAACAAAGACCTCGCGGCTGCAGCGCGCATCTATGGTTCGATCATCGATCTGTTCCCACGTCGCGCGGATCTCCGCCGGTTCGCGGGCGAGCGGCTCGAGCGGATCGGCGCGTCGTCGCGCGCGCTGGCCGTCGATACGTATCGTCGCGCGGTCGAGGAGCGCCCCGATCACATGACCGGCCATCGCCTGCTCGCGTACGCGCTGCTCCGCGATGGCGAGCACGCCAAGGCGTTCGCCGCGATCCTCGCGGGCCTCGACCAGAAGTATCCCGACGCTCGGTTCCAGGGCGGCGCGCGCGTGCTGACCGACGACGCCGGCCTGATCGGTGCGGCCTACGCCGCGGCGGTTCCCGGCAAGAAGGCGGAGATCGAAAAGCAGCTCGGCCAGCGGGGAGCAGCGCTACCGACGAAGCCGTCGACGCGGTTCATCATGTACTGGGAGACCGACGCCAACGACGTCGACTTCCACATCCAGGATGCGCGGGGTGGTCACGCGTTCTACGGCAACAAGATGCTGCCGTCGGGCGGCGAGCTCTACGCGGACATCACCACCGGCTACGGCCCCGAGTGCTTCGCGATCGAGGGCAAGCCGACGTCGGGTCCGTACCGGCTGTCGATCAACTACTACTCGCAGGGCCCGATGGGCTACGGCATGGGCCTCTTGCAGATCGTCAAGCACGACGGCAACGGCAAGCTGGCCTTCCAGGATCGCCCGTACGTGATCATGGCCGACCACGCGTACGTCGACCTCGGGACGTATCAGTAGCGATCGCTACGACCAGCCGACCCAGTAGTAAACGAGCGCGTGGAAGCCGCGGTCCTTGTGGGCGGCCTCGAGGGTGACCGGCACGGTGCCGCGATCACTGACCTCGCCGATCACACCCGGCCACGGATCGATCATCACCAGATCTTCGTCGCCCTTCGCGTCGAGCCGATCGATCGTCAGCCCGACCGCATGCGCGACGGCGTCATCGCCGACGTCCTTGCCGGCGGAGCCGACACCGGAATGGAGCTTGCGGAAGTTGGTCGGTAGCATCGCACCGCGATAGCCGCGACCGGCGCGCACCCACTCCATGATCGCGGAGGTCGGCGTGGCGACCCGCCGGCATTGCAGGCGATAGCCGAGCTCGTGCAGCGAGGACACCCGGTTCGCGAACCAGCGCTGGACCTTCTCGATCGAGCCGCCCTCGCGCGAGGTGTTGAGCTCGTGAAAGACGATCTCCTGGATGCCCGGAGCGTAGGCGCCGGCGCGATACGCGATGCGACGCAGCAGGTACGCCGTCGCGGCGCCGGCACACGCGGTGGGCGTATGGAATACGGGTACGAGAAACCGGACATCTTCCGGTTTCTGCAGCACCACGTCGTCGCGACTCGCCGTCATCACCACGCGGCCGCAGCGTACACGAGGGCCAGGTCCCGGAGGGCGGACGTCGCGGTCAAAACCGCAGTCTCCTGATGCGCGTGCTCCGAGCCAGCACGCACGACCTGCGCACGCGTGCACGCAGCTCCGGCCATATCCCCGGCCATCCCGGATGATACGCGCGACCCGGCGAGCGGCTTCCCCCATCGGACGACGACTTCGATGATTGACACTGTGTCAGCCTTCTAGTACTGACACAATGTCAGGTATGCCGCGCCGCCCGGACCTCGAACGCCGCAATCAGCTCGCACGCGCCGCGTTCGACGTGTTGCGCACGCGTGGCGTGCAAACGTCGATGCGCGAGCT
>JAYUYE010000318.1:0-11229 GCA_043752985.1 Myxococcales bacterium | reverse complement strand
TCTGCTCGAGCAGGCGCCGAGACGTTCGCAGCAAGGCGCGCAGCTCACCGACACTGTACGCGTCCAGATCGATATCGAACCCGACGTCACCGTCTTCGAACTCGAGGAGCTTGTCGGTCCCCGTGAGAAACGACGGGCTGAGCTTGGGTTCGACGGCACTTGCCACGGCGAGTGATTTCCACGCATGGAGGTGAACGGCGACTTCGTCACCCGGTCGCACCCCTTCGCGGATCCATTGAACAAGGGAGGGATCTGGGCCCGGCTTGGTGAAGTAGCCGGCGGAGATGAAGTGCGTCAACGGTGCCGTGCCGAACACCACCCGTAGCTCGTCGAGGGCATCCAGGCCCTCTGGCGACAGGTACGCGCCTTCCCAGTCGATCGTCAGAGCGACGATGACCCGACCGTTGACAGCGGGTGGCGTGGGTGTCGGTCGCGAGCATCCCGCGGCCGAGAATGCTGCGCAAAACACCGAGAGCAGCGCCCAGCTGCAGAGGTGCGTGCCGCTAGCGCTGCGGCAGCGTGTGGGATACATGGTGCATGAGTCCGATGCTACAGTGATTCGGCTGTGCCGACACGACGGGACTTCACCAAGCTCGTGTTGGGAACGGGTGCGTGGCTCGCTGGAGCGTCATCGGGCTGTCGCCGAACCGAGGCTCCGGCCGTGGTCGCGACGCCGCGACCACGGTACTGGGTACAGATGCTGTTGTCGGGGGGGCATGACTCGCTCTTCACGACCGATCCGAAGCTTGCGCGCGACGTCGACAGCATCGTCACGTTGCCGACCGCCAACGAGATCGCCACCACCGGAGATGTGCGGTTTGGTGCGCACTTCGCGCCGCTCGCCCGCTGGTCCAGCGAGCTGGCGGTGGTCAACGGGATCCAGGTCCGGACCGTCAATCACGACACGGGTCAGAAGCAGTTCTTCCGTCTGAAAACGAACATCGCGGACATGATGCCCACCGCGCTGGACGTGATCGCGACCCATCGCGCGGATCAGCCACTCGGCGTTGCGTATCTCAATACGTCGTCGAGGATCATGCACTCGCCGGCGTACTTCGGAACCGCGGACGAATTCTTCTATGGAAAGGGGAACGTGTTTGATCAGGTCGCGGACGCGACGCCGGCGGAGCTAGCGACCCTCGCGAGCGTGCTGCGCCGTCAGGCAGGAGAGCTCGGAAGCCGTGCTGTCGGGTGGAGAGAAGCGGAGCAAACGCAGCTCTACCTGCGCGAGGTGGCGGACTTCTTCGAGCGCGCGGCGACCGTCCCGCCTCTCGTCACGACACAGCGCTCGGACGACTACGTTGCACAGAGCATGGCGGACGCACTCGAACGGACGCTGTGGTTGCTCGAGAATGATCTGTGCTGCGGCGTGGTGCTCGACCTCGGCGTCCTCGGTTGGGATACGCACGTGCAGAACGAATCGAAACAGGCCGAGATGAACGGTTACTTCGTCAAATTTTTCGACGACTACCTCTCGGATCTTCGGGCTCGAAAGAACCGCCACGGCGTGCTGGCCGATAACACGGTCACGCTCGTCGGTTCGGAGCTGGGCCGCTTCCCGCGGCAGAACGAGATGCTCGGCAAGGATCATCTGCCGCAGACGTCGTTCTTGCTGAGCGGTCCCGGGATTCGCGGAGGAGCGTCGTTCGGTGCGACGGGGCGGCGAATGGAAGGACTCGAGATCTCGTACCGCACCGGTGAGATCGCCGCGGCCGGTCGGGTCCCGGTGCTCGACGACCTCGGAGCCACGCTGCTTCGTCATGCGGGGCTGGACCCCGAGCTCTACGGGTACAATGGGCAGGTGTGTGAGTTCCTTCTGGACAAGGCGTGATGCTGCTACGAGTCGTTGTCGCTACCACCGTGCTTGCCGTCGTCGCGTGCTCGAATGCCGAGGTCAAACCGCCTTCGCCCACCAAGGTAGCGAGCCCCAGCGTGGCTCCGAGCACCGTGAGCTTGCTGAGCACGCTGGCCCGGCTGGTGGGCAGCGCGACCGATGCGACCTCGCTCGAGAGCTGGGCGGGTCGAGTCGACTCCGACCCAACGCAGCTCGGCTCTTACATCGACGAGATCCTCAAGAACGATCGGCTAGCGAAAGACATCATTCCTTCGATGATCTTTGGCTCGTTCGTCAACGTCCGCAGTTACTACGCGGTCCCGTCCGCATTCGTGCTGAAGCAGAGCGGCGCCGGTAAGCCGTTCTACCTACGTGCGCCGTGTGAGCCCGCACAGGCCGTGTCCGTCCGCCCCTGGTGGGATTTGCAAGACGAGATTCGCGTCTGTGCCGACGCGTACCAGCCGACCAAGTGGACCCTCGCTGCTGGGGAGCATGACTTTCCCACCACGGCGGTGCTCACGTGCGATAGCCAGATCGGCTCACCAGAGGTCGAGACCCATCCGGTCTGTGGCTGCGGACCGAACTTGATCCGCTGCCTTCCTGACGAGGCTCACTACGACGAGCTCAACCGAAGCCTCATGGATGAGGTCAAGGCCACGGTGCAGTACGTCGTCGAACAAGACCTTCCGATCGCCACGCTCTTCACGAACAACGCAACGTTCCGCGATCGCAACGCCGAGGGCTATTACCGGCGGCAGAGGATCGGAGCGCTTCAGCTCGCAGACGTCGGAACAGAGCTCGCTGACCTCGACAGCTGGCCCACGAGCGGCGCGTGGGCGCCTCGCGCCGAGGTCAGTCCCGGACAGCACGCGGGCTTGCTCACCGCGCCGCAGATCCTGCACTCGCTTCCCGATCGTCGCCAGCGTCAGCGTGCCTATTACGAGATCATGTGGTGCAACCTGAAGAACACCTTCGGAGCAACCACCGCGAAGGTCCTGGAGATCAACGCCTCCGGCAAGAACTTCTTCTCTCATGATTCGTGGAAGCAGCTCGCGCACACGGAGCTGTGCACGAACTGCCACGCACGGCTCGACTACGGCTTTCAGTTCTTTCTCGGTTATCCAGACAGTCGGGCCAGCACCCACTACATTCCCGCGCTGCACCCCACCGGGAGCGGACCGCTCTATGGCGCGAACATCGACGATCTGCGCGGCACCGCGCCGCTGACTCCGATAGGCTTCGCGAAGCTCGCCACTGCGCAGCCCGAGTTCGGGAGCTGCATGACCCAGCAGGTCGTCAGCTACGTGATCGGAGATCGCGCGACGGCCGCCGATGTGCAGGCCGTTGCGGCGTCGGTCGAGTCGACCGGAACCTTCAGGTCGGCGATGAAGGTCGCGCTCACTCGCTACGCTGCGACCTGGCGGCGTCAGGCTGCTCCGACATCCGCGTCCCCGATCGTGGGGCTGACCTTGCCGCGGCGGGAACAGGACACGCCTCGTCCGCTACGAGCCGCGCTCGATCGGCTGTGTATCGATTGCCATGACGCCGACCGCGAGCGAGACGCGGTCGATCTCACGGTGGACCCGCTTCCGCGCACGCTCCTCGTACGGATGGCTGACGTGGTGGCGTTTGGCACCATGCCCAAGGCTCAGGTTCTCGATCCGGATACCCGAGACGAGCTCGTCAATCTCCTCATCGACACGTTGTGGAACGACGTTGCCAGGCGCGCCGAAGCCCGTCGTTATTATCTCGGCAGGTCGCGTGGGCTGGGTGCCCAGCAGATCGACAACGCGCTCGCGATGATCCAGCAAACGGCGGGGGCTTCGTCGGGGCTCGAGTGGGGCCTTCTGGAGCGAGGGATCTGGTCCGAGCAGTCGACCTTCACGCCCGGCTTCGTCGCAGTGACCGCGCTCGAGGCTCTTCGTAGCTGCACGACAGCGTCGCCACGCGGCACGTCTGGCGCGCTACATGACTGCCTGAACCGAACCCTGTCCGTATCCGCCTTGTCGCGGCAGTTGATCCACCGCTAGCTGCCGCTCATAGGTGAGATCTCGAGGACGAGTCCCGAACGCGAACGTCGCTCGAATCCAAAGCGCGATCGCACGTCCGGACGACTCCGGACAGTCTCGGTCGCCGGCGGAGCCACGTCTTGATCGATCGGCGGCGGCAACGTCGAGACCCAGCCCGGCTCTGCGAGCCACTCTCCAGCAATGGCCGCCGTACGTTAGCTGCGGAGCAGGCGCGCGAGCTTGTTGCGGCTGATCCCGAGTGCGCGCGCCGCCGCGGACTGGTTGCCGCCTTCGCGGTCGAGCACGGCCTTGGCGTAGCGGCGCTCGGCGTCTTCAAGCAAGAGGTTCGCCGGCAGCGAGATCGCATCGGGGTCGGTCGGTGGGACGGGGATCGAGACGCTCGACGCGAACGCCGGCATCCCGATGCTCGAGTCGCTCGCGAGCTGGTGGCGGCGCGGGTCGAGGCCGAGGTCCTTGATGTTGAGGAGCGTGCCCTGGCTCAGCACGACAGCGCGCTCGATCGTGTGCTCGAGCTCGCGCACGTTGCCAGGCCACGGATAGGCGCGCAGTACGGGCTTGGTCGCGTCGGCGAGACGGATCGGTCCCTTGCGGTAGCGGCGCGCAAACTGATCGACGAAGTGCCCCGCGAGATCGGTGATGTCTTCACCACCACGTTCACGCAGCGGCGGGATCTCGATCTCGACGACCCGAAGCCGGAAGTAGAGGTCGGAGCGGAACTGGCCTGCGTTCGACATCGCGGCGAGATCGCGGTTCGTGGCCGCGACGATCCGGACGTCGGCGGTGTGCGTCTCGCGGCCGCCGATCCGCTCGAACTTGCGCTCCTGGACGAACCGCAAGAGCTTGCCCTGCAGCGGCAATGGCAGCTCGCCGATCTCGTCGAGGAAGAGCGTGCCGCCGCTCGCGGCCTCGACCTTGCCGATCACGCGGCTGTCGGCGCCGGTGTACGAGCCGCGCTCGTGACCGAACAGCTCGCTCTCGACGAGCGCGGCGGGCAGTGTGGTGCAGTCGACGTGGACAATCGGCGCCTCGCGGCGCGCACTGTTGACGTGGATCGCGCGGGCGAGCAGGCCCTTGCCGGTGCCGGTCTCACCGTGGAGGAGGACGGTCGCGTCGGTCTGCGCAGCGCGCACGATCATCTCGTAGACGGCGGCCATGGCGGGCGACGTCCCGATCACGTGGTTGAAACGGCCGCGCAGCGACAGTCCGCGCCCGGTGTCATCACCGCGCAGCGTGGTGTAGTCGATCGCGCGGCCGATCTGCTCGGCGAGCACTCGGATGAACTCCTCGTCGCGCTCGGTGAATGCTCCCTCGCTCTTGTTGAGGACCTGGAGTACGCCGCGGATCTGCTCGCGCCGCACGATCGGTGCGGTCAGCATGGACTTCGTGGAGTACCCGATCTTCTGCGCGATCTCCTCGGCCCAGCGTGGATCCGAAGGGACGTCACGGATGTTGACGAGCTCCCCCGTCGCGGCGACGTGGCCGACGACGCCATAGCCCTGCGGGACGCGCAGTTCCTGCAGCTCGGGTAGGGTCGCCACGCGGGATCGGATCTCGTCGGTCGCGCCGTCGATCAACCACAACGTGGCGCGGTCGGCGCCGAGCGCGCGCGCGACCCGTGTCGCGAACGTCGCGAGCAGATCGTCGAGCTCGACCTCGCCCGCGATCATCGCACCGAGGTCGGCCAACAGCTCGAAGCGCTGCTCGTGCTCGGACATCCGCGGTTCGAGCATCGCATACATGGTCATGCGGCGGCGGCACGCTCCGCATCGCGTGCACACAGGACCATTCCTTCACGAGCCGCGACGGTGCCGGGCAGGTCGCGCCGTACCTCGGCCTCGATCGCCGCGAGCTGTGCGTCGGTGCGGTTCGGATCGTGGTGGAACAGCACGAGCTGCGGGACACCCGCCGCGCGCGCGAGCTCTGCACCCGCGAGCCACGTCGAGTGACCCCAGCCAACCTTGGACGGATATTCTTCGGGCGTGTACTGCGAGTCGTAGATCAGGATGTCCGCGCCGGCGGCGAGCTTTTTGAGCGTCGGGTCGACGCACGAGAAGTGCTCGGTGTCCGTCGCGTAGACGATCGACTGTCCGCCGTGCTCGAGACGGAAGCCATAGACGGGATCGGGATGGTTGAGCTTGGCCATGGTGATCGTGATGTCGCCGATCGTGAACTTCTCGTTCGGGCGGAGCTCGCGCGTCGAGATCTGATCCTGGAGCGTCGAGTAGTCGACGGGAAAGAACGGTGCGCGGAACAGCGAGCGGATCGCCTCGTCGTGCGGCATGACGCCATTCGGACCGGATGCGATCTCGACGCGGTGACCCGGGACGTAGATCGGGGTGAAGAACGGCAGACCCGCGACGTGATCCCAGTGCAGGTGGCTCAGCAGAATTGTTGAATGTCGCGGGCCCCCCTTCGCCATCCGCTCGTCGCCGAGCGTGCGCAGGCCGGTGCCTGCATCGAGAATGATCCGGGTCTCCCCGGCGCAGACCTCGACGCACGCGGTGTTGCCGCCTGCCGTCTTGTCTGGACCCGGAGTCGCAATCGAGCCGCGAACGCCAAGGAACCGAACGGTGAGATCATGGGTGGACACGGTTTGCCTCCTTCGCTTTCTGGAAGGAGGGATGAGCACCTTCGGTGCCACACCCAAGTACCTGCGATCGTTGAGTCCGCCAACTCCCCATGCTCCACAACGGAGCAGGCCTGCTCAGTTCTTGAGCGCGCCCTTCAACAGACGGAGCAGATCGACCGAGGTCTCGCGCGCGATCAGGAGCGCGGCCGCGACGTACGCGACGCCGCCCACGAAGATCTCGACCGGAAGCAGAATGGCCGGGTGATCGAGGTCGAGGCCGACCAGCACGCGGCTGGTGGCGTAGATCGCCGCGCCCATGACCACGCATGCGAGCAACGGCCGGACGAAGCCGAGGAACAGGCGGCCCGGCGAGACACCCTCGCGGACGACGACGGCGATGCCCGTGAGTGCCGTGAAGCCGAACGCGATCCCGACCGCGGCGGCCGCAGCACGGAGGCCGTACGGGGAGAGCAACCAGATCCCTCCGAGCAGGATTCCGATCTTCGCGATCTCGAGCAGCATCAGGCGATTCGTCTTCGCTTCTGCCTCGAGATACGCCGACAGCACCCAGGTGATCGGACGGAACACCGAGAGCGACGTCAGCACCGCGAGCAGCGGCGCGACTTCCTGCCACTTGTTGTTGGGCAGGAGGAGCGAGATCAGCGGATAGGCGACGAGCCCGAGGCCGATCGCGAGCGGGAAGATGATCAGCGACAACAGAGCGCTGGTCCGCTCGAGCGCAGCGGGGCGCCGCTCCGGCGGCAGCGCGGTCATCGACGGCATCAGCACGAGCGCGATCTGCTCGCCGACCTGGATCGCCGGGATGTCGGCGAGGTTGTAGGCCATGTTGTACGTGCCGACGGCGCCGGTGCCGAAGAAGTGCGAGATGGCGAGCTTGTCCCAGTAGCGCGAAGCTGAGTTCGCGATGCCCTGGATGCCGAGCGGCACGCCGTACTTCAGCATCGCCTTGAACCGCGACCATTTCAGCGGCGTCGGCGTGGTCCAGCTGCGGAGCCCGGCGGCGCGCACGAGGATCGCGAGCATCACGAGCGACTGGAGGATGTTCGCGTAGACGATCGACATGCCGCCCTGCCCGAGTGCGGCGAGCGATAGCGCGCTGAGGGCATACGCGATCTCACCGAACGCGAGCGCCATGCCCGACGCGCGGAACATCATCTGCCGGGTGAGCACGCGCTCGGGCATCGCCGCGAGGCGGCGGATGAAGATCGCGAGCGCCATCCCGGGCACGAATTGCGCAGCGAGCGGCGCGTTGATCATCGGTGTCAGCTGTCCGCCGATCAGCGCGATCGTGCCGAGCGACAGGATACCCAGCACGACGTAGGCGACGGTCGCGTGATAGGTGACCTCCTGCGCGTCGTCGCCCCGGCCTTTGACGACCGCGTACTGGCCGAAGCCCCAGATCGTCAGCCAGTTGGCCGTCATGCAGAGGATCGTCGCGTCGGCGACCTCGCCGATGGTCTCGGGTGCGAGGAACCGCGTCATGATGAGCGTGCCGAGAACGCCCACCGCACGGCCACCCATGCTTGACACCACCGTCCACAGAGCACCCTTCGCCGCTTTGTTCGCGAGAGACATGGATTCGCAATGCTCACGTGCAGCCCGCATGCCGCGAACCAAGGAGAACTCGGAGTGTGGCGCTATCGCTCGGCGAGACGAGGGTTAGAGGAACCGACGGAACCGGTAGCAAAACCAGGCGAGCGCCTTCTTCCAGAGCGGGATCCTTCTCCAGCTCGCCTGGTCATACGGATCACAGTTGGCGACCGACTGCTCGAAGTTGCGGACGAGCTCCTTGCCGACGCTGCTGTCGAGAATCTCGACCGTGACCTCGAGGTTCGAGAACCGACTCTGCGCGTCGAAGTTGTAGCTACCGATGGTCGACCACGTCTCATCGATCACCGCAGTCTTGGCGTGCATCATGGGACCGCGCCACATCAAGATGCGCACGCCGTAGCGGGAGAGCCCGCGGAGCACGTAGAGACTCGCCCACTGGATCACGCGGACGTCGGAGCTACCCGGGACGATCACCCGAACGTCGACGCCACGCATCGCGGCCCGCGTCAGCGCCCGGCGCAGGCCGCGGTCGGGAATGAAGTACGCGTTCTGGATCAGGACGGCCTTGCGCGCCGTGCGGATGACGTGGAGGTATGCGCGCCGGGTGTTGCCGCGCTGCCGGCGCAGTGTGTTGTCGAGCAGGCGCACGAACGCGGTTCCCGTTCCGCTCGGCACCGACGACGCAGGCGGGACCGGCGGGAACTGGGTGCCGCCGCAGCGCAGCCAGGTGCGGCGGAACATTCGCGCGAGGTCGTGGACGATCTGCCCGGTGACCTCGCAGTGCACGTCGTGCCAGCCGCCGCCGCCGTCCGCGGTCGCCGCATAGTCATTCGAGATGTTGAGACCGCCCGTGAAGGCGACAACGTTGTCGACGACGAGGACCTTGCGGTGGTTGCGGTGGCTGAGCCGGAACCGTCGCCGCCACGGTGCGATCGGATTGAAGTCGATCACCTCGATCCCGGCATCGCGCAGTCCCTCGACCCAGCCGTTTGCCAGGCCGAAGGAACCGACGGCGTCGTAGATCACGCGGATGGTGACGCCGGCGCCGGCGCGCTCGATCAGCGCGGCCTTGAACCGATCGCCCGTGCGGTCCGCGACCAGGATGTACGTCTCGAGCGAGATCGATTCCTTGGCCGACGCGATGGCCTCGAGCATCGCAGGATAGGTCTCCGCGCCCGCGCGCAGCACCTCGACGCCGCAGTTGCTTCGCCAGCGTAGCGGGGAGCGGGCGTAGCGCGCGAGCTCGCGCGGCAACGAGACAACGATCGCCCTGGACGGTGCGTCGCGGATCACTTTCGGGACGCCGGACGCCGGGCTCATGGCTCGTACTTCACTCGCACGATCGTGTACTCGACGTCCCCCTTCGGAACGCGCACGGTGAACGTGTCGCTGTCGCGCTTGCCGAGCAAGCCGCGTGCAACCGGCGAGTCGATGCTGATGTAGCCGCGCTCGAGGTCGGACTCGTCCGCACCGACGATGCGATACGTCTTCTGCCTGCCGCCGTCGTCCTCGATCGTGACCCAGGCGCCGAAGTACACGCGCTCCGGATCGGTGGGCGGCTCGCTGACAACTCGGATCTCCTCGAGCCGCTTCGACAGGAAGCGGACCCGACGATCGATCTCACGGAGCCTCCGCTTGCCGTAGATGTATTCCGCGTTCTCACTGCGATCTCCCATCGCCGCGGCGTCGGCGACCTGCTGGGTGACCCGGGGGCGCTCGACCGTCCACAGCTCGTCGAGCTCGGCGCGGAGCTTCTTCGCTCCCTCCGCCGTGATGTACGCGGTTCGCCTCGGCGCTTTCGCCGGCTCGTCCCGCGTCGACATTGAACGCAGCATATCCGGTATGCTGCGCGCCGACACGCATGGGTATGGAGGTTCTGATCGTGTTCCTGTTCCTGGTCGGGAACGGAATCTTCGCGGGGGCGGAGATCGCGATCCTCAGCGTGCGCAAGACGCGGCTCTCGGAGTTCCTGCGACGGCGTGACAAGCGCGCGATCGCGATCAAGAAGCTCCGCGATCATCCAGAGCGGTTCCTCGCGACGGTTCAGATCTGCATCACCACGTTCGGTACCGCCGCGTCGGTGTATGGCGGCGCGAGCCTCGAGCCGATCCTCGCCGAGCAGTTCGCGAAGGTCGGGCTCGGTCACGGTGCGTCGCTCGTGATCGTCGTCATCATGATCGTCTACATCGAGCTGGTCGTCGGAGAGCTCGTGCCGAAGTCGCTCGCGCTGCGCTACTCCGACAAGTACTCGTTCATGGTCTCGCGGCCGCTGTACTGGGTCTCGAGCACCCTGCGCCCGATCGTGTGGACGCTGACGGTGTTCTCGAACCTCGTCCTGCGATTCTTCGGCGACAAGACCACCTTCACCGAGACCCGGCTGTCGCGTGACGAGCTGCAGGAGCTGGTCGAGGAGGCCGCGAAGACGGGCTCGGTCGATCCGCGCGCGAGTGAGATCGCGTCGCGCGCTCTGGGCTTCGCCGACGTCACGGTCGCCGAGGTGATGGTGCCGCGCACCCGCGTCGTCGCGTTGCGCCGCGGTGCACCTGCCGAGGAAGTCCAGCGCACGATCCTCGAAGAGGGACACACGCGGATGCCGGTCTACGACGGCAGCATCGACAACATCGTCGGCTACGTCGTCGCGCGCGATGTTCTCGCTCTCGCCTGGGAGAAGGGCCTGCTCGTGCTCGAGGACATCCTGCGCCCGCCGCACAAGGTCCCGGAGTCGACTCGCGCGCTCGATCTGCTGCGCGAGATGCAGCGCCGCCGCACGCAGATGGCCGTGGTGGTCGATGACCACGGCGGCCTGTCGGGACTGGTCACCACCGAGGACCTGATCGAGGAGCTGGTCGGCGACATCATGAGCGAGGACGATGTCCCCGAGCAGTTCTTCACCCGCGAGCCCTCGGGAACGATCCTGGTCCAGGGCTGGGCATCGGTCCGCAAGGTCAATCGCGACCTCCACCTCGACCTCCCGGTTGGCAAGGACCGCACGACCATCGCGGGGTTGTGCATGTCCCTCGCACAGGCGATTCCCCAGGCCGGCGAGCGCCTGACCACCGACAACGGGACCGTTCTCGAGGTCATCGAGGCGTCGCCCCGTCGCGTCCGGCGGGTACGGGTCCACCCGGTGGCCACGGGCGACGAGGCGGGGGGCTCCGAAGACGAGTCCGCCGAGGACGGTTGATCGGTCCTTCCCGATCCTCGACCTACCCTGATCGTGTACG
>JAYUYE010000317.1:0-4779 GCA_043752985.1 Myxococcales bacterium | reverse complement strand
TCCGCCGAGGCCGCGACCCTGCTCGTGTCGATCGTGCCGCTCGTCGGCATGGACGTGTACCTGCATCGGCGCACGCAGCAGTCGACCAGCGCGCTGCGCGGCATGCTCGCCTCGACCGCTCGCGTCGTGCGCGACGGCGCCGAGGTGACGATGCCCGCGACCGAGGTCGTGGTCGGTGATCTCGCCCTGGTCGCGACCGGCGAGCCGTTCCCCGCGGACGGCGTGATCACCTTCGCGCGCAGGTCTCTCAGAGCTCCGGTCAAACGCTGAGCGATGCCGGCGGAGAGCGCAGCTCAGCACCTCGTCTCGCGCATCCCGGTGGCGCGCCGCGGCGACGCTGGTGCGCGATGTCCGGATCAGGTTGTCCGCGTGACGCGATCACTCCGCACACGACCATCGACCAGCTCGACGATGCGGTCGCACTGCCCTGCGATCCGAGAGTCGTGCGTGACGATCATGAACGTCGTGCCGAGCTCGCGATTGAAGCGTCGCATCAGCGCGAACACCTCGGCCGACGACGCGGTGTCCAGGTTGCCCGTCGGCTCGTCGGCCAGTACGAGGGCGGGCCGGCGCGCGAGCGCACGCGCGATCGCGACGCGCTGCTGCTGCCCCCCCGAGAGGTTACTGGAGCGATAGTGCATCCGATCTTCGAGGCCGACCGCACGGAGCAGCTCCTCGGCTGCGGCGCGCATCTCCGCGTTCGGCCTGCCGAGGTCGCCCCACGCGGGGAGCATCACGTTCTCGAGCGCCGTGAACGCCGGCAGCAGGTGATGGAACTGGAAGACGAACCCGAGCATCCGCGCGCGCAGCGCGGAGAGGGCCCGCTCGTCGAGACCAGAGGTCTCGGTTCCGCCGAGCACGACGCGGCCCGCGGTTGGCCGATCGAGGAGGCCGATGATGTTGAGCAGCGTGCTCTTGCCCGACCCCGAGGGGCCGACGAGCGCCGTCAGCTCCCCCGGCCCGACGGTGAGATCGACGCCATCGAGCGCGCGAGTCTTGGCGGCGTCGCCGTACTCCTTGACGACGCCCTCGACGAGCAGCACCGGTGGCGGCGCCTCAGCCATTGCGGATCGCCGTTGCCGGATCCAGTCGCGAGGCGCGGCGCGCAGGGATCGCGGCGGACAGCAGGCCCACGCCGGTCGCGGTCGCGGTGGCGAACAAGAACAGCGACAGGTCGAGCTGCACCGGGAACCTCGGCGCTCCGCTCGTGTCGCGCGTGAGATTCTCGAACAGCTTCGAGAGCAGCGCGCCGAACGCGGAGCCGATGACCGAGCCGACGATCCCGAGGACCCCGCCCTGGATCAGGAACACCAGCAAGATCCGCCGCGACGGCGTGCCGACCGCGCGGAGGATCCCGATCTCGCGCGACTTCTGGACGACCGACACGATCAGCACGCTGGCGATCCCGAGGGCCACCGCGACGATCACGAAGAACTGGATCATCAGCTTCGAGCTCGACTGCGCGGACAGCCCGGACAGGAGCGCCTCGTTGATGGCCATCCAGCTATCGGAACGGAGCCCGGTGCGTCCGCGAACCTCGACGGCGATCCGCTCCGCCGTGAACACGTCCTCCACCTTGAGCTCGATCGTCGTCACGCCCCCGGGGAGCGCATACAGCGACTGGGCGTGGCGCAGCGAGGTCAGCACCCAGGTGCCATCGATCGCCTCGTTGCCGAGCGTGAAGATGCCGAGGACGGACACGACGTCATCGCCGCCCTCGGTCGATGAGATCCGGAGCTTGTCGCCAACGCTGACCCCGAGGTTCGCCGCGAGCTTGGATCCGATGACGACGGCTCCACCGTCGAGCTCGTAGCGCCCCGCGACCAAGCGCGCGCGGACGTCGATGATCGAGAGAAACCGCTCCGGCTCGACGCCGCGAACCACGATCGCGCTCTTGGCGTCGGCGCGCACCGCGAAGCCCGCCCCCGTGATCGACGGTGACACCGCGGTCACCCCCGGCACCCGCTCGACCGCGGCCACCACCGTCGGCCACTGATCAATCGAGCGCAGGCGCTGCGAGCTCTCGGCGACCTGACGCGCGATCGCGACCGTGCGCGTGGGCTCGACAAGCGGGCGCGGAGCCTCGCGAGGAACTCGCAGCGTGATGTGGGGCTGCGAGCCCAGCGTCTTGTCGATCAACGAGGTCTGCAGGCCGCCGATCAGCGCCGAGAGGAAGACGATGACGCTGACCCCGACCGCGACCGCGGCGAGGATCAGCGCGGTCTGCCCCTTGGCGTCTCGCATGTAGCGGAGGGCCACGAACCACTCGAAGGGCATCTCAGTCGCGCTCCGTACGGACTCGCGCGCCCGGAGCGAGCCGCCTGCCGTCGGGCAAGATCACCTCCGCGCCCTCGTCGAGGCCCGAGAGAATCTCGAGCGATCCCTCGCCGCGGATCCCGAGCTGCACGTCGCGCCGCACCACGCGTCCCGCCTCGACCGCGAGGACGTGTGGAGTCTGCGTCGCGGCGCCGCGGACCGCTTCGCTTCCCACGGTCAGCGCGTTCGCCTTCCTCGCGACCGTCAGGTCGATCGACACCGTCATGTCTGGCTTGAGCTGGGGTGGGGGAGCCGCCACCGCGAGCCGGACCTCGACGCTACCGCGCAGCGGGTCGATCGACGGCGCGATGTAGCTCACGGTCCCATCGAACACCTGCTGCGGGTATGCATCGGGCGACGCACGAGCCACTTGCCCGAGCGCGATCCACGCGAGGTTGCGCTCGTCGGCCTGGAACACGAGCTGGACGTCGGCGTCGGCAGCCAGGATCATCAGCGTCCGCGCCGGCTGCACGACATCGCCGGGCTCCACCGAGCGGCTCAGCACCTCGCCGTTCTGCAGCGCGATGATCCGGGTCTGCGCCAGGCGCACGTTCGCGCCGGCGAGCTGGGCCTGGGTCTGGAGCAGCGCCATGAGCGCGATGCGCGAGTCGGCGCCCATCGGGGCCGCGGCCGTCTGCTGTGCGTCGGCCGCGGTCTTCTGCGCTCGCGCGATGGCCACGGCGCGCCGCGCATTCTCGAGCTCGATTGCGGGCACGGCGTTGCTCTCGACCAGCTTCGTCGTCCGCGCGAGCTCGGTCTGTGCGCGCTCGAGGTTGGACTCCGCCTCGCGAAGCGCCTCGGTCGCGACGATCGCCCCGACGCGCCGCAACTGATCGACGCGCGCCTTGGCCTGATTGACCGCGGCCTCGGCCTGCGCGACCGCCGCGCGCTCCGCGCCGTCCTCGATCTGGACGAGCAGGTCACCTGTCTTCACGCGCTGGCCCTCGACGGCGCCGATCGCGACGACGAGCCCCGCGGTCTGCGCGGCGATCTGCACGCGCGTCGGCACGCGCACGCGACCACTCGCCACGATGTGCTGCTCGAGCGCTTGCCGGGTCACCACGGTCGTGCGCAAGACGGGACCGCGCGCCCGCAGAATCAGGACGACCGCGGCCGCGATCACGGCGACGACCACGATCCAGAGAATCGGCCGGCGCAGGAAGTTCCTCATCGGACGACCGATGCCTGCTCGGCGCTCCGGCGACGCTTGGCGCGGGCCAGGCAGGAGACCGCGATCCGGGCCTGCCACGGCTGCGTGTTGTGCGAGCTCGGTGCCAGCACCGGCGCCTCCTCCGCGGAGCGCAGGACATGAGGGCGCGCCAGTAGAAGGGGGGCGGGAGAACGGATCACTGCGATCGGACCTGCAAGTCAAGGTCCGCGCCGGTTCTCGAAGATTCACCGAGCACGCGGTAACCGTCAACGTCGAATCGGTTACCTACTTTGCGCGGATCGGCGCCGTCTTCGGCGTCGGGCGTGTCGTTGCCCGGTTCTCTTCGCGTGGTTCGAGCTTCATGCCGCATCGCGAGCAGCTTGTAGGGCTGGTGCTCTGGGTATCGGGATGCATCGGGCAGACGTAGGTCGTCATCGCGAGATCTAGACGCAAGGTCGAGGCCACCTGTGGTCACGCTCGGCGAGGCTAGCGCGCGGTAGGCCCGTACAGCGTCTCGCAGCCGTCTGGCACCAGGCTGGTCGAGCATCACGTCGTTGGCGCGGACGATGGCTCGTCCCCTGCACCAGCTCGGATCATGTTCATCGAACAGCCTGCCACCGAAGGTGATGTGACCCGTCTGCTCGGCGAGGTCGACGCGCAAACCACCGCACGCATCCTCGCGATCGCGCCCTCGCTCGACGAGCTCGACGAGGCGATCCGCGCGTGCGAGGACGCCGCCGCGTTCGGCGAGGAGCCGCGCACACCGTCGTCCGCGCGGGTCGCAAACCTCCGCGTCGTACTCGACGAGCTCGCGCACGACGAGCTCGAGGCCGAGCCCGACCGTGCGCCGCTATGAGCGCGAGCTGCACCGCACGCTGCCCGGCAGACGACCTCGTTTCGCTCCGGCCTGCCGTGCGCGAATCTGCTGCGCGCAACGACGCAGAGTTTGCGCGTCCGGAGCTGCCGCACGTAGGAACGCTCCGTGCACCAGCGACAAGGATGATCCTCCGCATCACCGTGGCCGCCATGATGTTCGTAACGGGCTGCCAGCCCGTCCTGGCGGATGCCCCCAGAGTCGAACCCTCGGAGCCGGCAGCTCCGAAGCGCTTCGAGCAAGACATGATGGTGCGGTTTCACATGCACGAGAACTTCGACCTGCTTCGCGCGATCGAGCGGCTACTGATCCGCGGCCAGCTCGACGAAGCCAAGCGGTTCGCAGCTGCGATCGCACAGGCTCCCGATGAGGCAGGGCTCGGATCGTGGACCGCACACGCGATCGTCGTTCGCGATCGTGCGGCGGCGCTCGCACGTGC
>JAYUYE010000316.1:0-1801 GCA_043752985.1 Myxococcales bacterium | reverse complement strand
CGATCGCGGGGCGCTTGCCGCCAAACGTTACGATCGACGCGGGCACGGCCTAGCGCGCCGACGACTTGCTGGTACGCCGCGACGCCTGCTCCGCCGCGGCGAACAACTCGTCCATGCCGGCGTCGGTGTCATCGCTATTCGGTGCGATCGGCGCGACGTACTGCACGACGCCGCGGCCATCGACGACCATGAAGTGGATCCGCTCGGTGTCGGGGATCGTGAACTCCTCGTAGAGCGCGGGCTCTGCGTACGCGAGCGGGACGTCGAACGACGATGTCATCGCGACCTTGGAGTCGGAGCTACCGGCCGTCACCGCGAGCGGCATCGGCTGAATGCCGGGCTTGCCTGCCTGTGCGCGCGACCAGTTCGCGAGCTTGGTGAACACCGTGTTGCAGCCATCGCAGCGGCGCGCATCGAACCAGCCTACGATCGCGGTCTTGCCGCGCAGCGCACCGAGATCGTAGGTGCGTTGATCGTCGACGCCGAACACATCGGTCGCACCGATCGGCTGACCGACGAACCGGCGGCGCAGGATCTCGTCGCGCGAGACAAGCGTTGCTTCGAGCGTGAGCGGACGGCCGTAGCGCACCACGACGATCTTCACGGCATCGCCGGCTTCGCGCGCCTGGACGACCTTGAGCACGGCGTCACAGTTCGCGACGGGCGTCCCCCCGATCGAGGACAGGACGTCGCCGGGCAGCAGCCCCGCGGCCTTCGCGCCACTTCCGCGCGTGACGGTATCGACGAGACATGGGCCGAGCGCGGTGCCGACCGTCGGGCTCTGTTGGTCGTGCATCCCGATGCCGAGGAACGCCGGATTGCTCGGCCTGGCTTGCGCCGCCGAAACCCGCGCCGCCATCAGCACCAACAGGAGGGAAAGCCACCGCACGCGGTGAGACTAGCGAAGTGGGAGGGATCCAGCCAGGCCGATCACTATGTAGGACAAAGTAAGTTCTTTGACTTCATTACCCGACCCGCTCGATCATTGCGGCAGTGAAACGACGCGAACCGCTACCTGACCTGAGCCACGTCCTCCAAGACAGCCGTCCTCACCACCGCCCCGAGCCGGCGGTGCCAATGACCGAGAAGCGGATCCATGGCCGCTTCGATAAGGCGTTCATTGTCGTGATCGGTAGCGAGCTCTACGGCGACACCCACGCGATCGCCCGCAACGTATCCTCGGGCGGGATCTTGGTCGAGATGAGCTTCGCGCCGCCACTCGGCACGGTGGTCACCGTCCACTTCCAGCATGCGCGAGGAGACGACCTGTTCGACGAGATCGTCGCGCGGGCCGAGGTCAAGCACCACCACTACCTGAACTTCACCGGCTCGGGGGAGGCCGCCTCGTCACGCGCGATCGGCATGCGGTTCATCGAGTTCGTCGACCCGGGCGAGCCGATCGCGCACGAGCGCATTCATTGACGGAATCCGGGGAGCGTCGCCCGCGTTGGATCCCCGACTTGCGAACTCCTCGTCTTACAGCTACGACGCGCTCGATGCGTCGCGCGCTTCTGATCCTTGTTCTGGCGACTTCGGCCCACGCGGATCCGAAGGCCGACCCGGCCCCGACCGATGCTGCCGTCACCAAGGTCGAGTCCAAGCCCGGTCGGGGCGATGCGCAAGCCAAGGCGCTGCTCGAGAAGATCGTCTCCGGTGATCGCGCCGCCCGTACCGCGGCGATCGCCGAGCTGACGAAGATCGCGCCGACCGCGACCCACGGCATCGACGAGTGGCTCGCGCGCTCGCATACCGCCTCGCTCGAGGATCGCCGCGCGGTGCTCGCTGCGATCAATGCCTCGGT
>JAYUYE010000315.1:0-1802 GCA_043752985.1 Myxococcales bacterium | reverse complement strand
TCGCTGGTCTCGGTGAGGATGCGTGCGCGAACCTCCGGCTTCGCCAGCTCACGCGCGCGCTCGGCGAGCGGCAGATACGCGAGCGCCTTGTAGGTCGGAAACCCGATGAACGGGTGGAACGTCGCGTCGAGCCCGAGAATCACGCCGATGCCGCGGGTCGCGACCTGCGCGCGGAGCGTGATCCCCGCAGCGTTTGCGCGCTCGATCCGCGTGAGGATCTGGCGCCACTGATCGGTCGCCCCGACGCGCTGGAGTAGCGAGATCGACAGCGGTCGACCAGAGGTGCGGGCCATGTCCTCCAGCAGGTCGAACTCGGGATCGAAGCGGTCTGGCGACACGAACATGTCGAAGTCGCTGACCGCCTGGAGCACACCGCGGTCGGTACCGGCGAGTGCGCGCGCGATTGCATCGAGCTCGCGTGCGCTGGCATCGGCAGCGGGCGTCGGACGGCCATCGGCATTGCGGTGATTGTCGGTGCGGCCCGTCGAGAACCCGACGGCGCCGGCGGCGATCGCCTCGCGCACGAGCGTGCCCATCGCCGCGCACTCTTCCGGGCTCGCGGCCTCTCCCGCGAGTGCGCGTTCGCCCATCACGAACACGCGCACGGCGTCGTGCGGGACGTGACATGCGAGATCGATCGTGTGTGGCTTCGCGTCGAGAACGGCCATGTACTCGGCAAACGACTCCCAGCCCCACGACAAGCCTTCGGCGAGCGCCGAGCCCGGAATGTCCTCGACGCCCTCCATCAGCGCGATCAGACGATCGCGATCGGCCGCGCGACACGGCGCGAAGCCGACGCCACAGCTTCCCATCGCGACGGTGGTCGCGCCGTGGATGCTCGAAGGTGCGAGCTCCTCGTCCCAGCTCGCCTGGCCGTCGTAGTGCGAATGAAGATCGACGAAGCCAGGAGTGACGAGCGCACCCGCGGCGTCGATCGTCGAGCGCGCGGGCCCGAGGTTCTCGCCGATCGCGACGATCCGGCCGCCCGTGATCGCCACGTCGGCGCGGCGAGCCAGTCCTCCAGTGCCGTCGATCACGGTGCCGCCGCGGATCACGAGGTCATCCATGACAGGAAGATATCCGGTTCCGCGACCGGCGACGTATCGTCGGGGGCAATGCGCGTCCTCCGGGGCGGAGCAGCGGTGTCGGTCCGTTCAATGCGATCGCGAGCGACAGCGCCGGCCCACCTCAGGTGCCGAACGCGTTCGTCTGGGGCGAAGCCGTGCTGCGCTTCTTCATGGCGCACCCGCGCTGGCGCGGAACACGAGCAGCTCGCTGTTACCGGTGAGCGTCTTCCACTGATTGTCGACGACGGCGACCAGACGGCCGTCGGGAAGCCGGGCGATGCCCTCGAGGTTGAGCCGGCTGTTGAGCACGGTGCCGAGGTCGAGGACGACGGTCGGCGTCAGCATCTCGTCGCCCTGACCGAGAGGTGGAATCGTGAACGTGACGATCTTCGTGACCTCGAAGTGGCGCTCGATCGCCCATGCGCTGATGGTCCCATCCGGGGCGATCGTGCAGTCGAGCGCGGAGATCTTGCCGGTCGCCGTTGTCAGCGCGAGCCGGTGAGTGCGGACGATCTTGCGGCCGGCGATCCGCACCACCGGCGCCCACCGCGCATCAGGTCCGGTCCCTCCGGCACCTTCGATCGCCGCGATGATCGTGTCGCCGGTTCCGCACAACCCCTCGGCACCCTGGTTCGCCGCCATCTCGATTCCGACCTCGGCATTGCCGAGGACGATGTCGGAGGTGATCACGAGTGCCGCATCGCGACGCTCGGCGAGCAGGACGGTCGCCATTCC
>JAYUYE010000314.1:0-22018 GCA_043752985.1 Myxococcales bacterium | reverse complement strand
CCGCGAGGAAGACCAAGCCGCGCGACGACGATCGATCGATCGTGGAGTGGGCCGCGTATCTCCAGGGCCTCGTGCCGGCGGCGCGGATCGGCGTGGGTCACGGCGGCCTGACCGCGGACCAGCTCGAGAAGGTGATGGTCCAGTTCGTCCAGGGCGACCTCGACATCCTGGTCGCCACGACGATCGTCGAGAGCGGTCTCGACATCCCGCGCGCGAACACGATGTTCGTCGCTCGCGCGGATGCGTTCGGTCTCGCGCAGCTCTACCAGCTTCGCGGGCGCATTGGCCGGAGCAGCGCGCGTGCGTACTGCTACCTGCTCGTGCCCGAGCCCGAGCACATCACCGACGAGGCGCGGCGCCGGCTCGAGACCTTGCAGCGATTCACCGAGCTGGGTGCCGGGTTCCAGATCGCGTCGATGGACCTCGAGATCCGGGGCGGCGGCGAGCTGCTCGGTGCGAAGCAGTCCGGCTCGATCGCGGCGGTCGGGTTCGACCAGTACGTGCGGATGCTCGACGCGGCGGTCGCCGAGCTCGGCGGCAAACCGATCCACTCCGAGATCGATCCCGAGCTCTCGGTCGAGACCCCGGGGTTCATCCCGGACGACTACGTCCCCGACCCCGGCCAGCGGCTCGAGCTGTACAAGCGGCTGTCCGCGATCGACAACGATGACGAGCTTCGCGACGTGATCGCCGAGATCGCCGACCGCTACGGTCCGGTGCCGGGCGAGGTCATTCTTCTCGGCGAATTGATGGGCGTGAAGGCGATCGCCCGCGGCGCAGGGATCGTCGCGCTCGAGATCTCGGCCACCCGGGTCGCGGTCGCCCTGCCGTCCGGCAGCATGCTGTTCCGCCAGCTCGTCGACACCGGATGGCGCAAGCTACCGGATGGACGGTTCTCGATCGTCCCCCCGGCGCCCGGAGGGCCTGCAGGGGCCAGGCGGGCCTTGTTGGACGCCCTGGCTCGTGCTACCTGAAGTCATTGTGATGACTCGGGTTCTGCTCCTTGCAGTCGTGCTGGTCTCTGCCTGCCAGAAGAAGCCTGACGAAGCGCGCGCGCAGCCAGGCAAGGCGGGTGGCGGAACGAGCTCCCCGCCGCAGAGCGCCGAAGAGCTCAAGCAGCCGCTCGCGAAGATCGACAACGTGACGATCACGCTCGGCGACTTCCAGGAGCGGATCAACCGGCAGTCGCCGTACATCCGCGCCCGCTACACGTCGCTCGAGCAGAAGAAGGAGTTTCTCGACTCGCTGATTCGCTTCGAGGTGCTCGCGAAGGAAGCCTACAAGCGCGGCCTCGACAAGGACCCCGAGGTCGTCCGCACGATGAAGCAGGTCATGATCCAGAAGCTGATGCGCGACGAGTTCGACGCAAAGGTCACGGCGGAGTCGGTGCCCGAGGCCGACATGAAGACCTACTACGACGCGAACCTGACCGAGTACGTGAAGCCCGAGGAGGTTCGCGTCTCTGCGATCGTCCTCAAGAATCGCGCGCAGGCGGACCGCATCGCGCTCGAGGCGCGTGGCGAGGGGGGGAAGACGAACAAGGGCTTCCGCGATCTCGTCATGAAGTACACGAGCGACGAGGACTCCAAGCTGTCCGGTGGCGACCTGCGCTACTTCGACCGGACGACGAAGGAGATTCCTGCGCCGGTCGTCACGGGTGCGTTCGCGCTGATCAACACCGGTGACGTGTCGACAACGATCGACGCCGGCAACGGGACGTTCTACGTGCTCAAGCAGACGGGCCGGCGCAAGTCGATGACGAAGTCGTTGGAGGACGCGAAGCCGGCGATCCGCAACAAGCTGTTTCGCGACAGCCGCATGAAGGCGCAGAAGGACTTCGTCGATAGCCTCAAGGCAGCCTCGAAGATCGAGATCAACGACGCCAACCTCCAGCGCGTGCGGATCGACACATCCACCGCCGTCGATGACGGCCATGGCCACGACCTGACCCCGCCCCCCATGGGTGGAGCACAGACCCCGCCTCCGCCCCCCGTGGCACCCGAGGTCATTCCATGAACCCCGCCGTGAATACCGCAGGCAACGCGATCGTAGGAAGATCAGTCCCAATGTTCGTGCGCAAGCTATCGGTTGTGATGGTCCTCGCTCTGCTGGCGCCTGGAGTCGCGGTGGCTCAGGACAAGGCGACGCCATCGCCGAACGCGGGCAAGAAGATCATCTTCGAGCGCGTGGTCGCCGTGATCAACGACGCGATCATCCTGCGCAGCGAGCTCGAGGCCCGGATGATTCCGGTCCTTGGCGAGGCGCAGCAGATCGCCGACCTGAAGGAGCGCGAGCGCCGGATCGAGAAGCTGCGCAGCCAGGTCCTCGATGAGATGGTCAGCGAGGAGCTGATCGTTCAGGCGGCCGAGGCCTCGAAGATCGATGTCGAGTCGGCCGAAGTTCAGGCAGCCCTCGACGAGATCAAGACGTCGAACAGCCTCGATGACGCGGCACTCGCGCAGGTGCTCGCGGCCCAGGGCTACACGCTCGCCAACTACAAGCAGGACCTACGCCGACAGATCCTCCGTCTCCGCGCGGTCAACCAGCTCGTTGCTCCGAAGGTCCAGATCACGGATGAGGACATCCGGGCGCGCTACGACCAGATGCAGCGGCGCAGCGAGTCGGTCAGCGCGGTCAAGCTGTCCCACATCCTGTTCAAGCTTCCGGAGCACCCGACCGAGCAGCAGCTCGCAGAGGCCAAGGAGAAGGCAGCGGAGGCAATGGCGCGAATCACCGCAGGCGAGGACTTCGCCAAGGTCGCCGGCGAGGTCTCCGACGACGTCAGCACCAAGGCCACGGGCGGCGAGCTCGGCTACTTCCAGCGCGGCAGCATGGCGAACCCGGAGTGGGAGCCGATCGTGTTCGCGATGGACAAGGGCGACACGCGGGGCCCCGTCAACGGCCCGCAAGGGCTGCACGTGTTCCACGTCACCGAGCTTCAGAAGTCGAACCTCAAGCCGTTCGCCGAGATGAAGGAGCAGCTGTCGCGCGAGCTGCGTCGCAAGGAGATGGACAAGCAGACGCAGACCTGGTTGGAAGAGCTGCGCAAGAAGGCCTACATCGACATCAAGCTGCAGTAGCCGCCTCATCAGGTAGGTGCGCGGCGCCGATTCGGATCCATGATTTTCCCAGTACAATGGCGACGGAAAATCAACGTGGCCGAAAATCGCAGAAGCTCCGCACGACACGTCGTATCACTCGCCGGAACCCTCACGATCGCGGGTGCCCCCAACGCTTGCACGATCGTGAACCTCTCCCTCGGTGGAGCACTGATCGCGGCCACGCAGCGTCACGCGATGGGTGCGCGCGTTCATATCGCGTTCAAGCTCCCCGCGAACGAGGACTCGGTCGAAGTCGACGCCACGGTGCGCTGGGCAGAGCCAACCAGCGTCGGAATTCAGTTCGATGGCCTGCGAGCGCGTGACGTATGGGCCTTGAACGAGTACTTCAAACAGCTGCCCGGCTGATCGTCGCGTCGATCGTCGCTCTGGGCGCGACGACGAACGCGATGGCTGCTCCTCGCGAGCGCGTCGCGGTGATCGATCTCGGTCCCGATGATCCGGCGATCCGGCAGAGGCTTGCCGCGGCGATCGTGGCGGGTGGCCTCGAACCGGTGCGCGGTGACGGTATCGAGGATGCGCTCGCAGGCCGGACCAGCGATCCCGACGCGCTCCCGCTCGCGGTTGCAGTCGCGGAAGCGCAGCGTGCGTTCGGAGCACTCGACTGCAAGGCTGCGAGCTCCGCGAGCAAGACAGCGGTCGGCATCGCGGCCGCGCGGCAGGCAGCCGGCATCGCGGCACCCGAGCTCGCGCGCGGCTGGACCTATCTCTTGCTGTGCGCCGATCGCGAAGGCGACGTCGACGCCGCGATGACCGCGACCGCGAGGTTGCGCGCGCTCGGAGCTCGCCCGGCCGAGGTGCCGAGCGACGTCTGGGCCAAGTATCCCGAGGTCGACACGATGCTCGACCACGACAGGTTCCCGGTCGAGATCAAGGCCGAGATCGACGGTGCGGCGATCTGGATCGATTTCGTTCGCGCAGGCACCTCGCCGCTCAAGGTCTCGCTACCGGCCGGCGAGCACGTGATCGCTGCGGCGTCCGGTACGCGGCGCGGCTGGGCGGCGGGCACCGCGGTTCGCACGCAGGCAACCGTCACGGTGCCGATGCCGGAGCAGCGCGGTCCGCATGCGCAGCTCGCGGCGCGGATCGCGGGCTGGGGCGGCAAGCTCCCTCCACCCGCGGAGCTCGGCGAAGTGCTCGCGGAGGTCAAGGCGCGCGTCGCGATCGTTCGCACGGGTGATCGTGTCGAGGCGTGGGGCCGCGTGGGTCGCTCCGAGGCTCCGTATGCGATCGGCGGAGACAACGGCAACGGAACGCTCGCAGATGCGCCGCGGCTCGTCACGGAGCTCGCGAATCGCGTGCAGACCTGGAACGATCGAGCGCCGGATCCCGATCGGCCGTTGCTCGTCGAGGACCCGAAGGCGCGCGGCAAGCGCAAGGAGCGGGTCGACGAGCCCACGAAGTGGTGGGTCTACACGGCGATCCTCGGCGCGATCGGCGGCGGTGTGACCCTGTTGATGCTCCACGACACCGCGAGCAACACGCAGCGCGTCGAGCTCCACTACCCCGCGAGCCGGCCATGAAGGCATTGCTCGCGCTGATCATGGTGCTGCTCGCCTGGGCTCGCCCGGCCGCCGCCGCACCCGAGCTGGTCGCGGCAGCACATCGCGGGCGCATCACGGTCTACGCGGAGCGTGGCCTCGAGTCGACGGCCCGCGAGCTCGCGGACAACGCCGAAGCCGCGATGGTCCGGATCTCCGCGGACCTCGTGAGCCTGTCGGTACCGCGAGCGATCGAGATCCGGCTCGTTCGTGATTCGAAAGACCTCGATGACGTCGCGCCCGCAGGTCGCGGTGCACCCACGTGGGCGATCGGTGTCGCGTATCCCGACCTCGGCATCATCTCGGTCGCACTGCGCCGCAACTCTCAGCTCGTCGATCCGCTGAGCACGCTCAAGCACGAGCTCGGTCACATCGCGCTCGGCGCCGCGCTCGGCAAGCTCGCTCCGCACTGGCTGCACGAGGGGTTCGCGTATCAGCACTCTGGCGAGTGGTCGTGGGAGCGCAGCGAGACGCTCGCCGGCATGGCGTGGTTCGGTGGCGTGGTCGAGCTCGATCAGCTCGACAACAGCTTCCCGGCCCAGGAGCTTCCCGCTCATCGGGCGTACGCACAGAGCTACGACTTCGTCGGGTTCCTGTCGCGCCGCGGCCGTTGGGAAGACAAGCAAGACGACGGTGATCGCTGGCCGTTCCGCCGCTTCCTCACCGAGATCCGCCGCAGCGGCGACCTCGACGTCGCCGCCAAGATCGCGTTCGGCAAGCCGCTGCGCCAGCTGTTCGACGAATGGCGGAGCGACCTGTCGAACCGCTACATGCTGGTTCCGATCGGCCTCATGGGCCTCGCGGTCTGGATCTTGTGCGCGATGCTCCTCGTGCTCGCGTACATGCGCCGCCGCCGGCAGAACCGCAAACGGATCGCCCAGTGGGATCTCGAGGACCAGCAGCGCGCCGAGCAGGAGCGCATCGAGGCCGCCGCCCGCGCCGCCGCGCTGACGCCCGAGGCGGTGTTCGCCGACGATCCGCCATCAGACGGCCCGCGCTGGATCAACTGACGCGAATCAGACCGCTGCGCCGAGCGCGATGCGAGCCTGCGCGACGGTCATCGTATCGGCCGCGGCAGCGACATCCTCGGGGACCCACTCGGGAAACGGCGTGACCAGGTTGCGATGCTCGCCCGTCGGCATGTGCTCCTGCTGGAACGACGCGACGCGATCTGGCGCGAGCATGCCCTCGCGTGCGAGCCGGACCAGTGCGGGCCACACGCGGCGATGAACGAACGTGACCTTCCCGTCGACGAGCTTGAAGCACCGCACATCGTTGGCGTCATCGATCGCCGACAGCGTCTCGAAGATCACCTGCGCTTTCGGGTGCGACCACCAGCTACCGACGATCGGCTCGCCTGCCACCTCGGAGGCGAGCGACGGAACCGGGCCGCGCGCCGACGCGAGCACCACGCCGTGCCGCTCGACGAACTCGAGCCACCGCGTATCGGAGGCGGCCCGATGCGGACGCGGCGATCCGGGTGACTTCTTCGGCCGGGCCTGCTTCTTCGGCGCAGCCTGCTTCGGCGCAGCCTTCGTCTTTGCCTTTGTCTTGGCGACCGGCTTCTTCTTCGGCGCGGCCTGGTTTTTCGGCGCGGCCTTTGCTTTTGCCTTGGCGACCGGCTGCTTCGCCTTCGCGGCGGGCTTCTTCGATTTCGATTTGGCCTTGGCCTTCACCGCGGGATCACAAAGAGGAAGTCACGGGGCGGAATAAAACGATAGCCATCTTCGGTCACGCGGATGATCTCGGAGCCATCCTCGCCGAGGAGACGGCGGATTCGCATGATGTTCGTGAACAGCGCGGCGTCGTGGCGGAGGGGGTGGTACTCGACGTTCCACACCGCCTGCACGATCGACTCCTTGGAGAACACCTTGCCGGGGGCGGAGGCGAACAGGAACAGCAAGCGCTTGAGCAGGCTGCGGCGGCGAAGGTCCGCGAGCTCGACGCCGTGGCGCCAGATCACCTCGCGCACACCGTCGACCGCAAGCGCGCGGCCGGCGAGCCGGAGGATCTCGGGGTTGGCGTCGGCCACGTCGCTCGGCACGCCCTCGGAGTCGATCACGCGGAACGGGCGCTGGGCGGTGAGACCGAGGTCGGTCAGCAACCGAGCTGCACCTTCGATCGCGGTCGGCGCCATGGTCGCGGCGCTCGGCGCCGACGGGTCGGCCACGGCTTCCGCGCCGGAGATCGCATCGAGCGCGGCATGTGCGACCAGCCGCTCGACGGGGAGCCCGGCCGTCATCGCGAGCTCCGCCGCGTCGCGGGCGTACGATACGGCCGACGGTGCGTCATCGTCGTCGCGAGCGAGTGCGGACAGCGCGAGCAGTGCATGGACGCGGGCGCGGACGAGACCCGCCGAGGCGGCCTCGCGGGCGGCGCGCGTGGCAGCGGAGCGAGCGTTGCCGCGATCACCGCGAGCCAGCTCGAGGCGCGCCACGATCACGAGCGCGGAGGCGAGCTCGATCGTGCGGTGCGAGCGCTCGGCGAGGACAGCGGTATCTCGCGCGAGCTCGAGGGCGAGCTGGACGTCGCCGGCCGCGAGTGCGACCTCGGCACCGGCGAGCTTGCGATCGAGATCATCGCGGGCTTCGGCGCCCGCATTCTGCGCGAGCTCGACCGCGCCGGCGCGCTGACCACTCTGGGCGCGTGCACTGGCGAGCATGACCGCGACGTTCGCGGCGGACGCTGCATCGAGCGTGGGCTGGCCGTGCAGCCCCTCGAGGCGAGGCAGTGCGACGTCGAGGCGAAGCTCGAGCAGATCGATCGCGGCAACGACGGCGCTACCGCGTGCCGCGAGGTGACCGAGCTCGCGCCGCACGCTCGAGGCGAGCGCCGCGCTGGCAAGCTCCGCAGCGAGCGACGGCTGACCGCGCATGATCTCGAGCTCGGCGAGGTCGAGCTCTGCGCGGAGTGCTCCGAGCTCGTCACCGCGCTCGCGGCGAGCACGCACGACATCTTGGAGGAGCGTAGCGGCGGTCGTGGCATCACCGCGGCGGCGCGCGACGAGCGCGCGTGCAGCGAGCACTTCATCGGCGACGGCGACCGCATCGAGGTCGCGGGCGGCGGCATCGGCAGCGTCGAGGGCGGTCGCGGCCTCGACGAGGCGACCCTCGCGCGCGAGGCCGACCGCGCGGCGCGCGTCGACGATCGCGGACAGCTCGCTGGCCTCGAGACAGGCGGGAACGCTCTTGCATGCGCCGTGGGCACGCGCGAGGGACGAGCGCATCGCTGCGACGCGGCCCATGTACTCGTCGACCCGCGCGGTCGCAAGGTGAACGCGTGCACGCGCGAGTGGATCGGCGCCCGCGAGATCGCCGGCGGACGTCAGGTGCGCGGCGGCGGCATCGGGCTTTCCGGCCAGCAACTCGAGCTCGGCGAGCATGGCGCTCGCACGGATCCGTTCGCTGACATCTTGCGCGCCGAGGAGGCCGGTCAGCGCACGGCGCGCGGACGAGACATCGCCGGACGCGAGGGTCAGCTCCGCGTGGAGGTGCGGGGACACGGCACCCGGCGCGGCACTCGCACGCTCGAACGCCTCGGTATAGCGGCCGCCGCGAACGGCGATCTCGACGCGCAAGGCGGCGAGCGCACGTGCACGTTCGGGATCGAGCGGAGCGCGCACGAGCTCGGCGGCGCCGGTCTGCGCGACATCGGAGGAGCTACCGGTGCGACGCCGCGGACGCGGATCGCCGAATGCGTCGAGGAGCGACTCGAACTCACCGGCGCCACCGCTGCGCGCTGCGAGCTCGCGATCCGCGAGCAGCGCATCCGCGGCGCGGTCGCGATCATTGGCGGCGATCCAGTGCCACACGACTTCACGGACGCGGGTCACCTGGTCCATCGCGCCGAATGCACCGTCGTCGCCGGCCTGCCACGCGAGACGCGGACCGCTCGCGAGTGCACCGGTGCTCGCGACGAGCTCGGCGGCTGCCCCCGATAGGCGGATCTTGTTCTCGGGCGCCATCTGCGCGAGCACGTCGACGCGAACGACCTCGTGGACAGAGATCCGGCCATCGCCAACGCCATCAGCGAGCTGACGGGCGACGAGCCCGGTCAGTGCGGCCTCGATGTCGACGCCAGGCGCGAGCGCGGAGATCGCCGCCGGCGCGACGGGCTGGCGGAGGATCGCCAGCGCCTCGAGCGCTGCGCGGGCGGGAGCATCGAGCGTCGACAGATCCCACGCGCCCGCACCGAACCGGGCGCGCGCAAACTCGCGGCGCAGCGCGAGTGGAACACCGCGCGTGCGAGCGAACGCCGCATCGAAGCCAGGGACCTCGCCGTAGGTCTCCTCGAGGCTCGACCACATCTGGGCGCCCGAGTCTGGATCGAGGCCACCGAGCTCGACCTCGGCGATCTGTGCGCCGACCGCGGCCGCGAGCGGATCGCGGCCGACGACAACAACCCGACCGAGCGCGGTCTGGCCGAGAAGAAGCGGGGACAGAAGGCTCGTCGCCTCGTCGGTTCGGAGGTGCTGGATGTCGTCGATGATGAGGACGCGCGCCTGGTTGACGAGCGTCTGGGTCAACGTACCGGGAACGCAGCGCAGCGCGCGCTCGGCGCGGGCACGCAGCGCGGACGCGCGATCGCCCGGGTGACAGTCGATCATCGTGCACGGCGCCCCGAGCCCTGGCGCGAGCTCGCTAACGAGTCGGGTCTTGCCGGACCCGAGCGCGCCGTGGAGCGAAACCAGCGAGACGACCGCGAGGTGTTGTTTGAGCTCCGTCAGCTCCGCTTGCCTGCCAACGAACGGCACCGGGCCGATGGGTGTCATAGGGTTCGTGATCTTGGAGGGACGGCGCCGCTGCATGCAGACAGCGAGAACAGCAAAGCGTGAGCCACGGTGCGGTTGCGACAGGATGATCCGACCACCCGCCCAACCATGCGAAACGACGCCCGGACTGTAGTCTACATTGCATTCGTCACAAGCAGCGAGGTGCGGCCATCGCAGACCGCGCGTCTCACTGAGAGTCGGGCCGGGGCCTGGCCCCCTCGTGTCAGACAGGGCAGACAGCGCGAGTCAGCGCGCGGCGAGTGTCAGCAGCCCGCTGATCGCGGCGTCCCAGTCGGCGCTCTCGTCCCTGCGCTGACGGACGAACCGTTCGATCCCGGGGTACGCGGCAACCGCGGCATCGACCGCGGGATCTCGCCCCGTCTGGTAGGCGCCCAGCGTGATGAGGTCGCGGTGCTCCTCGTAGATGGCGAGCTGGAGGCGCAGGCGCGCCGCCGCGGTCGCGTGGCTGGCATCGATCACCCGTTGCATCATCCGGGACGCGCTCGCGACGACATCGATCGGCGGAAAGTGCCCGCGCTGTGCGAGCCGGCGATCGAGGATGATGTGACCGTCGACGAGGCCGCGCACCTCGTCGGCGATCGGCTCGTCGAGATCGTTGCCGGCGACGAGCACGGTGTAGATCGCCGTGATCACGCCGTCCCGGGTCGCGCCGGTGCGCTCGATCAGGCGCGGCAGCAGCGCAAACACGCTCGGGGGATAGCCATGCCGCGCCGGCGGCTCCCCGGCCGACAACCCGACCTCGCGCTGCGCGCGTGCGACCCGGGTCAACGAGTCACAGAGCAGGAGCACAGACGCGCCGCGCCGATCGCGAAACCACTCGGCGATCGCCGTCGCGACGTGGACCGCCCGCAGGCGAACGAGCGCGGGCGCGTCGCTCGTCGCGCACACGACGATCGTGCGAGCACGCGCCGTCGAGAGCTCATCGCCGAGCAGCTCCGCGAGCTCGCGGCCGCGCTCCCCGACAAGGCAGAGGACAATGACGTCCGCGGTCGAGCCGCGCGCGATCTGGCCGAGCAACGTCGACTTGCCGACGCCGGCGGCGGCGAACAGCCCGACGCGCTGACCACGTCCCAGAGTCAGCATCGTGTCGAGTACGCGCACGCCGGTGGGCAGCGGCGCCGTGATCGGCGGCCGATCGAGCGCGGGCGGTGCGGCGCGATCGACCGACCATGCCTCACCCATCAGCGGCCGTCCGCCGTCGATCGGTGCACCTATGCCGTCGAGAACCCGCCCGAGCAGGTCATCGCCGCACAGGATCTCCAGCGTCGCCCCCGTGCGCCAGACCGCGCTTGCCGGCGCGACGCCTGCGAGATCGCCGAGCGGCAGCAGCACCGCTTGCTCGCCGCGAAACCCGACGACCTCGGCCGCGAGCGGTGGCCGACCGCGGCGATCGATCTTCACGACCTCACCGAGCGCGACGCCGGGGACCGTGGCCCGCAACACCAGGCCCACGACCTCGTCGACCGAGCCGACCTCTGCGGCGAGCGGTGCCCCGCTCTCGGTTCCTGCCCGCACGTGCTGCTGCGCGGCCGCGAGCCGGTCCGCCTCACGCCGGCCCTCGGCGACGATCCGCTCGGCCAGCGCCTCGGCGTCGTGCGCGAGCCGGTCGGCATCGCTCTTCGCGGTCGCGACGACTCGCTGCGCCTCGGCGCGGGCGTCGGCGAGGACCTTGTCGGCGGCCGTGCGCGCATCATGCGCGTCGCCATCGATCACACGCCCGGGCTTCACCGGCTCATCCTATCAGGGCGAGAGCTGGACCTGCGGGTTCGCGTTGACCGCGTTCGTCGTCAGGTTGACGAGGATGATCGTGGTCTGCTTGTTGACGCGAATGATCGTCCCGGTACCACCGGCGAGCGTCGACATCGTGGTGCCGCGGAGGACGTTCGCCTTCCACGTCTTGCCGACCCCATGCGCCGAGCCCGCGGCCACGGTGATCTCGAGGCCCGCTGGCGTGACCTCGAACTTGAGCACGCGGGTCAGGACTGGATCGGGAACCACGGGCGGCGTCACCGCGACCGTGACCGGCGCAATGGGCGGCGTCACGACCGGGGCGACGCAGCCCTTCCACGTCACCGGCGCGCCGGGTGCACAGACCGCGGCGCACGCGCGGTCGTGCGGGTCATGGATCTCGCACGTCGACGGCGGCGGCGGCACGTCGGGCAGCTTCGGCGGATCGTTGACCGGGATCTTGAGAATCCAGCTCGCGTCTGGTGGCGGTGGCTCGGGCGTGAACGTGGCCGCCATCGTGTACGCGCCGGCATCACCACGCTTCGGTGCGTAGATCCGGACGAAATAAGTTCCCTTCGCCTTGTCGATCGTCGCCGACCGCGTCCGACCCGCACGCACGTTCGACGACGCATTGATCACCGGGACGTTCCATTGATCGAACACATCGAACGCGATCTTGAGACCCGGGCGCGGCGTCGTCCACGTCATCTGCAGATCGAGCCGGCCCTTCGCACCGGCCGGAAGCTCGATCTGCTTCCAGTCCACGCGGTCACCACCGGGATAGGTGACGACGCCGCGGACCTTCGCCTCGTTCTCCTGGAGCACGATCGGGAGCGCGCCTTTGACCTTTCCATCGGGACCGGTCGATCGATCCTGTGGGACATTGTTCGCGCACGCCGCAACACACACGAGGCTCAGCCATGACGACTTGATCACCGCTCAATGGTGAGCGATGGCGAACACGGCTGCAAGCGCTGGTGCATCGTCGACGGGAGTACCCACATATCGGCGGAGCTCGCGCGCGACCGCGAGCCCGGTCGCGCGCGGCAGCCGGTGCACGAGCTGGCGACGCAGTAACGCGTCGGTATGCGGGGCAAAGGCGCGGGCACCGATCTTGAGGAGCGCGACGGGGTCGGGATCGATCCGGGCCCGGTCGATGGCGGCACGGCGCTGGCCGAGCGCACCGGCGCGGGGTGCCGTGCCGATGCGCGCCGCCGCCGCGACGAGCCGATCACCAAACACCTTCGCCGCATCTGCGGCGTGCGGGCCGAGCGCGAACGCGAGCTGATCGGCGCCGAGGTCCTCGAGCCACGCACGCAGCGCCGCGGGTGGGAGCCGGGCCACGGCGGCAACGTCGCGCGGACGCCCCAGAGCCGGATCGATCGGCGGCATCGGCGGCAACGCCGCGCATGCCCAGCGCGCGAGCCAGACCTCGTGCTCGGTGGTTGTGCTGCTCGCGATGGCGGCGCGCGCGCCCGGTGGCAGCTCCGCGAGTGCCGCCTCGATCCAGCTGGGATCGATCCCGCGTAGCCCCGGTGGCACCGGTACCCGCGACGCGATCGTCCAGGTCCGCCGCTTGTCGCGGCGCGCATCCGGCGTCATCGCGGCGAGTCGATCGTACGCGGCGCGCGCAGCCTCACCGATCGGGCCGCCGATCCGCGCGAGGACGGCGCGATCCTCGAGGACGGCGACCGTCGCCGCCGCGAGCACCCGCGCGATCACGGGCTACAACTTTTCCGGCTTGAACTGACCGGTCTCGGCGTGGCGACGACGCTGCTTCGGCGTCCGTAGCTTGTAGCGCAACAGCTTGCCACCGGGCCCGCGCGGCAGGGTCTCGACGAACTCGATCCAGCGCGGGTACTTGTACGGCGCGAGCATGCTCTTCACGAACTCCTTGAGCTCGGCCTCGAGCTTGGGTCCGCTCTCCTGCCCAACGTTTGTCACCACGAACGCGAATGGCTTGATCAAGCCCTCGTCGTCGTCGACGCCGATCACCGCGGCTTCCCACACGGCCTCGTGCGAGGTCAGCACGCGCTCGACTTCGGACGGCGACACCCACTTGCCACCGACCTTGAACAGATCGTCGACGCGACCGCAGTGATGGTAGTAGCCGTCGCGATCGACCATGAACCGGTCGCGCGTGGTGAACCAACCGTCGGCGCGGAGATCGATCTGCCCCGTGCCGCTGCCGCCCCAGTAGCCGGCGAACAGCGAGCCGCACTGCAGCTCGAGCGTTCCGATCTCGTCGATCCCGACCGGATCACCATCCTCATCGACGAGGCGGACCTGCACACCCTGCAGCGGCTTGCCGCAGACGCCCGGGCGGGCGCCTGGATCGTTGCTCTTGCCGGCGAGCGCGAACTGGAAGATCTCCGTCAGGCCGTAACCGACGACCACCTCGGTCCCGAGCACCGAGCGAATTCGCGGGATCAACCGCTCCGGCATTCCCTCGGCGCCGGCGACGGCGTGACGCAGCGTGCCGAGCGGCGTGGAGATCTTGCTGGCCTCGGCGTCGTGCGCGAGCTGCGCGTAGACCGACGGCGTCGCGAACAGTACGGTCGGCCGGTAACTCTCGAGCGCCTCGAACACGAGCTTGGACTGCGGCTGCTCGGGAAACAGCAGTGCCTCGGCCTGCGCGACCATCGGCAGCAACAGACCCGCACCGAGGCCGTACGCGGTCGACAACCTCGCGACCGAGAGGATCCGATCCTTGGAGGTCAGCGACAGCAGATCGCGTGCGAACGAATCATGAGCCGCGGCGATCGTCCGCTTGCAGTGCGGGACGGCGCGCAGCTCGCCTGGCCCCGAGCCGGCCGAGTACAGGAGCATGCAGACGTCGTCGGGTCCCATCGCCACCGGGTGCTGCGCGGTCGCCGCGGACATCACGGTGTGGAAGTCGTGGCTGCTCGGCAGCTTCGAACCTACGCAGATCACCTCGCGCAGCATCGGCGTCTCGCTACGGACGGCATCGACGACGGCCTCGTGCAGGTCGTCGACGATCGCGATCACCGCGCCCGCGTGGACGACGTACTCGCCGACGTCATCCGGGGTCGACAGCTCGGAGACCGGCACCGCGACCGCACCGGCGTGGATCACGGCGAGGATCGCCGCGGCCGCCTCGAGCGTGTCGCGCATCAGGATCAGCACGCGCTCACCGCGCTGGAGCTTCAGGGTGCGCAGCGCACCGGAGAGCTTGGCGACGTTGGTCGCGAGCTGGTCGTAGGTCCAGCCGCGATCACCCTGACGCAGAGCCCCCCGTGGACCCGCGCCGGTCGCAAGCGCGCCCTCGATCAGCCACGCCGCCAGGTTCCCCACCGCAGACATGCACGCAAATTGTAAGGGACTCCCGGCGCGACCACAAAAAAGATCGGGCACTGTTCCTGTGTGCGCATCGTCGGCGGCAGCTTCAGCGGCCGGGTTCTCCGGGCGCCACCGGGTGCCGCAACCCGCCCGACCTCCGAGAAGGTCCGGGAAGCGATCTTCAATATCCTCGGCAATATCATGGGCTCGCTGGAGGGCGCCCACGTGCTGGACCTGTTCGCGGGGTCTGGAGCCCTCGGGATCGAAGCGCTCTCACGCGATGCTGGCCACGCGACGTTTGTGGATGCCGGAAAGCCCGCGCTGGTCTCGGTCCGCGGAAACCTGCGCGAGCTCGGGCTCGAAAATCGCTCCCTGGTGGTCAGCGGGGATGCCGTCGCACATGCCGCTCGCCTGGTCCCGGCCAGCCCCTGGCGCCTGGTGTTTGTCGATCCGCCCTACAAATCGGATCTCGCGACCCGCGCCGTCCTCGCGATCTCGGCCGAGAAGCTCGCACCAGGAGCCGTGATCGTCATCGAGCACGATCGACACAACGCGCCACCCGACACCCTGGGATCTCTGCTACGAACGGACCAACGTCGCTACGGCGACACGCTGGTCTCGTTCTTCGAGGTGCCGAGATGACGCAATCCAGATCCGTCGCGGTCTATCCCGGAACCTTCGATCCGATCACGAACGGCCACCTCGACATCCTCGAGCGGGCACTCGCGGTGTTTCACCAGGTCGTCGTGACGATCGCGCCGAACATCCGGAAGAACCCGCTGTTCTCGACCGACGAGCGCATGCAGTTCATCAAGGACGCACTGCCCCAGTACGGCGCGCGGATCGAGTTCGCCGTGTTCGACGGTCTGCTCGTCGATTTCTGCACGAAGCGCGGCGCCACCGTGATCGTCCGCGGACTGCGCGCCCTCGCCGACTTCGAGTACGAGTTCCAGTTCGCCCACATGAACCGCCGGCTCGCGCCCGGCGTCGACACCGTGTTTTTCATGACCGACGAGCGTAATCACTACGTCAGCTCGTCTCTGGTCAAGGAGGTCGCCAGCCTCGGCGGCGACGTCAACGGTCTCGTTCCTGCTGCCGTCGAGGCAGCGCTACGAGCCAAGTACAGGAAGTAGAGCCATGCCCACCCCGATCAAGCTCGCGTCTCGCCTCGATCCCATCAAGCCCTCGATCACGCTCGCGGTCACCGCGAAGGCTGCCAAGCTCAAGGCGGATGGCGTCGACGTCGTCAGCTTCGGCGCCGGTGAGCCCGACTTCGATACTCCGGACTTCATCAAGGCCGCTGCGCACGACGCGCTCAACAAGCCGGGCTCCGGCAAGTACACCGAGGTCGGTGGGACGCTCGCGCTGCGCAAGGTGATCGCAGCCGAGCTCACGGCAGTTCACAAGACCGCGATCGAGCCCGACCAGATCCTTGTGTCGTGCGGTGCCAAGCACTCGCTCTTCAACCTGTTCATGGCGCTGCTCGATCCGGACGACGAGGTTCTGATCCCGGCCCCGTACTGGGTGAGCTATCCCGACATGGTGATGCTCGCGGGCGGGCGCCCCGTGATCCTCGAGACCAAGGCCGAGGATGACTTCGCGGTCACCGCGGCGCAGGTCGGTGCAGCGTGCTCGCCCCGCACGCGCGCGATCGTCCTCAACAACCCGTCGAACCCGACCGGCGCGGTCTACACCCGCGCGCAGATCGAGGCGCTCGCGAAGATCTGCGTGGAGAAGGATCTGTTGATCATCTCCGACGACATCTACCGCCAGCTCGTCTACGGAGATGCCGAATACGTGTCGATCGCAGCGGTTCATCCCGAGGCAGCAAAGCGGACGATCCTCGTCGACGGTGTGTCGAAGACCTACGCGATGACCGGCTGGCGCATCGGCTACACGGCCGGCCCGCTGCCGCTGATCAAGGCGATGGCGAAGATCCAGGGCCAGTCGACGTCGAACCCGACGAACCTCGCGCAGGTCGCGACGCTCGCCGCGCTCACGGGGCCACAGGACTGCGTCGCCACCATGCGCAAGGCATTCGACGAGCGCCGTCTCGAGATGCTGAAGCTCTTGCGCGCGATCCCGGGCGTGACGTGCCGGGAGCCCAAGGGCGCGTTCTATGCGTTCCCGGATGTCTCCGCGTACCTCGGCAAGAAGACCGCCGAGGGCTCGATCCTCGACGACGATGTCCAGCTCTGCGACTGGCTCGTCGAGGTCGGCAAGGTCGCCGTCGTTCCAGGCTCCGGGTTCGGCGCGCCGGGTTTCGTGCGGCTGTCCTACGCGTGCTCGATGGCGAACATCCAGGACGGCGTCGGCCGCCTGGGCCGCGCGCTCACGTCGCTGCGCTGATCGCGTCGATCGCGACGCGCCTCATCCGTCGGCCAGCTCTCGCACGATCGCGGCGAAGGTCGCCTGCGCGCGTGAGAGCTCGTCGCCGCGCAGCGTCACGCCACCCACCACCGCGTGACCGCCGCCGCCGTGGCGTGCGCACAGCTCACCGATATCGTGGAGCCGCGGCTTCGCAGTCCACGGATTGATCCCGACGGAGATCTTGATGTTCTGCGCCGTGCGGGTACCGGTCACGGAGTACTGCGCGGCGGGGAACAGCAGGTAGCCGAGGAACCCCGGGCTTCGCGCACCGACGTCGGCGAACCGATCGAACACGATGATGTCACCGACCCAGACGCCGAGCTTCTTGACGTCGTCGACCTCGCGCGCGCGTTCGGTCTCGACCGCCGCGAGCTGCGCCGCCACGTCGGGGCGAGCCGCGACTTCCGATAGCGACGAGCGCGACAACCAGTCGACGTAGCGCGCGGTGTCGATCGGTGTCCGCCCGTGCGCGAGCCACGCGGCGAGTCGCTGCGCGGGAACGGCGAGCGCCACGGCAGCTTCTGCGCTCGGGAACCGCGCTGCATCGATCGTGTCCGCCCAGCCCACCGCCTCGAGCAGGTGCTGCGGTGGCTTCCAGTCCCAGCCGGCCTCGAGTGAGCGCGCGATCAGGCCCGCACAGGACGGCGCAACTGGGTCGAAGAACCAGGTCGGCTGATGCCGGGTCTCGAACACCGAGCGCAGCTCCGGAGGCTGGAACGCCGTCGGATGGTGGTCGAACCACCAGCGCATCTTCGGGTCCGCGCAGAACCGGAAATCGACGCACGCATGATCGTCGGCATCGAGCGGCATCCCGTCGAACGGATCGCCGTCCTTGTGGACCATGCCGACCGCTTGGACGTCAACGTCGCGGTCGATGACGTCGCGGTAGAACGCCGCGAACAACGCGGCCGAGGTGGTGCCGTCGAAGCAGGCGTCGTGAAAAAAGATCTTGAGGACGCGAGCCACGGAGGCAGGAGCGAGCATACCGCCTCCGTGGCCCAGCGGCATGTCAGGCCAGGTGCTACTTTGCAGCCATGGACGCCAACATCCTGCTCTGGCTCAAGGCAGGGCACCTAATCTCCTTGTTTCTCTGGATCGGCAGCCTGTTCGCGGTCTACTGGTTGCTCCGCCTACATGCGCATGCACCCAAGGATGCCCACGAGAAGCTGACGCTACTCGAGCGCTCGATCGCGCTCTCGGCGGACATCGCCGCGACGATCGCGATCGGCACCGGCGTCGCGATGCTGTTCCAACCGCACGGCTTCTATCTCGCACAGCCCGGCGCGGGCTGGCTGCACATCAAGCTGACAGTCGTCGTGCTCGGCATCCTCCCGGTGCACGGCATGCTGCGCGTCAAGATCAAGCGATTCGGAATGGGCGACTTCAAGCCGCTGCCGCAGTGGCTGTGGACGATGTTCCTCACCGCGATGACCGTCATTGTCATCCTCGCGATTCGTGGACCACAGATGTTCGCGCCGAAGGTCGACGTGCCCGAAACGACGGCACCCGCGCCGAAGTAAGGCTCCGTGACGCGGACGATCCTGCACGTCGACCTCGACGCGTTCTTCGCGGCGGTCGAGCAGCGGGATGATCCGTCGCTTCGCGGCAGGCCCGTGCTCGTCGGAGGATCGGCGCGGCGCGGTGTCGTGGCGGCCTGCTCGTACGAGGCCCGCGTGTTCGGGATCAAGTCGGCGATGCCGATGGCGGAGGCGCTACGCCGATGCCCGAAGGCGATCGTCGTGCGTCACCACATGGAGCGGTATGCAAAGGCGTCGCAGACGTTCTTCGGGATTCTTGGTGACTTCTCGCCCGAAGTCGAAGGTCTGTCGCTCGACGAAGCATTCCTCGACGTCACGGCAAGCGAGCGCCTGCTCGGCGACGGGCCGACGATCGCGCGCGAGATCAAACGGCGCGTTCGCGCGGAGCTCTCGCTCGTCGCATCGGTCGGCGTTGCGCCGATCAAGTTCGCCGCGAAGGTCGCTTCGGATATCGACAAGCCCGACGGTCTGCGGGTGATCGCGCCTGACGGCGTGCTGCAGTTCCTCCATCCGCTACCGATGACGCGGCTGTGGGGCGTCGGCGAAGCCACGCGGGAGATCCTCGCGAGTATGGGGCTCTCGACGATAGGTGATGTTGCGCGCTATCCCGAGGCCGCGCTCGTCGGCCGGCTCGGCGCTGCGACCGGCCATCACCTCGCGGCGCTCGCACGCGGCGAGGATCACCGCGCGGTCGTCGCGGAATCGGATCCAGTCTCGGTCGGTCACCAGGACACGTTCGACGACGATATCGACGACAAGGGCGAGCTCTCGGTGATCCTGCTCGAGCAAGCTGATCGCGTCGCGATGCGGCTCCGCGAAGCTGGCCTGCGCGCGCGCGCGACCGTGCTGATCATCAAGTACGACGACTTCCGGCAGATCACGCGGCGGATGACGCTCGACGCACCGACCAGCGACGGCGGCGTTCTCTCGCGCACCGCGATCGAATTGCTCTCGAAGGTAGTCATCGAGTCCCGCAAGGGTGCGCGCGTTCGACTGTGCGGGATCTCGGCGACTTCGCTCGAGCCGCGCGACGCGCCCCGTCAGCTCGGGTTCGACGAAGCCGCGCGGTCCAAGGGCGAGCGCCTCGGCGATATGATCGACAAGGTCGCTGCCAAGTTCGGCAAGGCGACGATCCGGCGCGCGGTTCATCTCGGCGACCCCGACGACGACTGAGGTCAACCCGGCAGGATCCTTCCGGATCTTGCCGTCCGATTTCGGTTCCCAGCCCACGAACGTGGCGTGTCATAGGACAAAGCCCGAAAGGTCCTGATGCTCCGCCCTCTCCTCGTCACCCTGGCAGCCTTTGCGGTCGCCCGCCCGGCCCTCGCCCAGCCGGCACCGACCGACGTGGCGACCTACGCCATCGTGGTCGGCTCGAATGCCGGCGGCCCGGGACAGACCGATCTGCGCTACGCGGAGGAGGATGCCCGGCGGGTCGGCAGCTTCCTCGCCGAGCTCGGTGGCTACACGGCCGACAAGATCGACGTCGTCGTGCACCCGACTCCCGACCTTTTGCGCGAGCGGCTCACGCAGCTCAGCACCCGCGTCAACGCGGACCTCGCTGCCGGCAAGCGAGCACGCGTGTTCTTCTACTACTCGGGCCACGCGCGCGCGACGGCGCTCGATCTCGGCAACTCGCAGATGCCGCTCGGCGAGCTGCGGACGCGGCTGTTCTCGATTCCCGCCCAGCTCACGGTCGTCGTGCTCGACGCGTGTCAGAGCGGTGCGTTCTCGCGGGTCAAGGGCGCGACGCCCGCCGCCGACTTCTCGTTCAACTCGCGCAGCCAGCTCGATGCGAGTGGGATCGCCGTCCTCGCATCGTCGAGTGGCAGCGAGCTGTCACAAGAGAGCGAGACGCTGCGCTCGTCGTACTTCACGCATCATCTGCTCGTCGGCATGCGCGGCGCCGGCGACGCGAACAATGACGGCCAGATCTCGATCGACGAGGCATATCGCTACGCGTATCACCAGACGCTGCTCGCGACGGCGGAGACCGCGGTCGGCGGCCAGCACGTGAGCCTCGAGGTCGACCTCAAGGGGCACGGGGAGGTGCCGATGTCGTTTCCGCGCGCGGCAACGTCCTGGATCGAGTTGCCCGCGTCCCTCGAGGGCAAGACGATCGTGCAGGATCGCCGCGCGAAGGCAGTCGTCGCGGAGACGTACAAGGCGAAGGGGGCTGCGGTGCGGATCGCGGTCGCGCCTGGTGAGTACGAGGTGCTCGTGCGCCAGAGCTCCACGCTGGCGCGCTGTCAGGTCACCGCGGGTCCGGGCGGCAGCTCGGTCGATCTGGCGCAGTGCTCGACGGAGGACATCATCGTCGCCACGCGCAAGGGCGGCGGATTCTGGCGGCCGATGCGGATCGAGGTCAGCGCCTCGCTCGGTGCCGAGCACGGCGATGCCTATACCCGGACGCTGGCGGACTTCGGCTACAAGAGCGACTCCATCGGTGCGGGGCTCGGTCTGTCGATCATGCGGCAGATCGATCGCCGGCTGTGGGTCGGGCTCGCCGGGAGCCACAACGTCGGATCGCAATGGCGGCGCTACGACCGCTACGGCGATCTCGAGATCGACTCCACCATGACGGCGGTCATGGCGGTCGCCCGCGGCGTCGAGCACTACAGCGAGCACGGGCCTGGATCGAAGATCGGTGCGTACGGCCAGGTCGCTGCGGGCCTGGGCATCGGACGCACGAGGTTCGACGACCGCGACGGCACCGTGACCCGCGAGTCGTACTTCGGTCCGTCCCTGGCCGCGTCGGCGGGGATCGAGTTCGGCAACACCAACGTTTCGGGCCGGTGGGGCCGCGGCATCACGTTCTCCCTCGGGTACGAGCTCGTCTACGCGCCCGTGATCGAGAACGAGATCGGCGAGACCCGCGCGAGCGGCGGCCACCGCCTCACCACCGCCCTCTCCTATAGCTACTGAGGCCCGCCATGAGACTTCCCCTCTCCATTCTCGTCCTCTCCGCGTTCACGCAGGTCGGCGCCACCGACTGCGGCGGCGGAATCATCCGCGACCCCGGCTTCGAGCTGTGGTGCGGGGCCGAGCTGTGCAGCTGGAAGCTCCTGCGCGGTGACGTCCGCGAGGCCGCGACCTGGCACAAGGAAGACACCGGCGTCGAGCTGATCGGGAACGACGCGGCGATCGCACAGCTCACGGCGGTCACCAGCTACGACGGAACGTGCATTCTCTTCGAGCTGATCGCGAACGTCGACCAGGACGTCGAAGCGCGGCTCTCACTCGACATCTCCGGTGACGGTACGATCGACCACTCCGAGCGGATGCCGACTTCGAGGTGGAAGCCGCTATCGTACAAGCTGAACATCGAGGGGCCGTACAACGGCATCCGGTTCATCCTGTCGAAGCAGGGGCCAGGACGCGCGGTGTTCGCGCAGATCGAGGCCAAGGTCGACTACGACGGCTGTGCCGGCCTTCCGGCAATCACGTCGCTTCCTGCACCACTGGGCGCGCAGTGCTCCGGGACCGCGGGCTGCGAAAGCGGCCTGTGCGTCGAGGTCTCCGATTCCGATGCGCTGTTCGGCACGAGCAAGCAATGCGTCGGCTGCACGGCGACGTCGTGCGGATCCGGCCAGGTCTGCGGGCGCGGCGAGGCTCTCACGTCGGTCCTCG
>JAYUYE010000313.1:0-1811 GCA_043752985.1 Myxococcales bacterium | reverse complement strand
GCGGGATCGAGCTCGCGATCGTCACCGTCGACAGCGTGCCGGGGACGCCGAAACAGTTCGCGACCGATCTCTTCAATCACTGGAAGATCGGATCGGCGGCGACCCACAACGGCGTGCTCGTGCTCCTCGTGATGAACAAGCGCCGTCTCGAGATCGAGACCGGCGACGGAATGGAAGGCGCACTGCCGTCGCAGTGGCTCGCGGACATGCAGACGCGCACGATGGTGCCTCGGTTCAAGGCCAAAGATTTCGGCGGTGGGCTGGTCGCCGGCGTGACTGCCATGGCCGAGCACATCAAGGCCGCAGGTGGTGAAGGCGTCGTCGAGCAGAAACCACACGAGTATCGAGACGACGGCACGGTCGTCACGCCGCCGACCGCCGGCACACCGTTGCCGCCCACCGACGTGGTGCCAGTGGCGGCGCATCAGCCATCGCACGTGGCCGCGCCCGCGGACGACCCGGGTGTTCCGACCGCCGCGATCGTCGGCGGAGGGCTCGGAGTCGCCGGTCTCGGTGGAGGAGCCGCGCTGCTCGCTCGTCGGCGCAAGCGACGGCGCACGTGCGAGACCTGCCAGCCAAACCTTCCGATGCTGCCGCTCGGTGAGATCGAGGACGATGCGCACCTCGAGCCGGGCCAGATCGCCGAGGAGCGCGTCGGCTCCGTCAACTACGAGGTGCTCGTGTGCCCCGGTTGCCAAAACACGCGCACGCTGCGCGAGGGCAAGTGGTTCTCGGGCTACGGAACGTGCAGCAGTTGCAGCTACAAGACCGAGAAGACGTCGTCGACGACGCTCGTCCATGCGACCTATGATCACGGCGGTCAGGTCCAGGTCACCGAGACCTGCATGCACTGCAACCGCAACCACTCGTACACCCGCCACACAGCACGCCGCACCCGGCCGTCGACGACGACCTCGAGCTTCTCGTCCGGCGGCGGCGGCGGCTCGTCGTCGCGATCGTCGGGCTTTGGCGGCGGCCGCTCGTCGGGCGGCGGCTCGGGCTCGAGCTGGTAGTCACTCGACCGTGAGCTGCACGCCGCGCACGGCGACGCCGCCGCGGCTGTCGCGCAGCACGAACCAGATCCATGCGGTGCCGGCGGCCGGTGTCTGCCACGTCGTCGACACGCTCGTCGCGTTGCTGGTCTCGGCGAGGGCGCTCGCATCGACCGCGAGCGTGCCCCCGGTGGCGAACCACGACACGCGCAACGACTCGCGTCGATCGACGAGGATCTGCGCCGCCGCGTCAAAGTACAGGTAACTCTCCGCCGTCGCCGCGGGCCAGCTCGCGGTCAGCGTGACCTCGGAGGTCGCCGGTACGCGATCGAGCACGATCGGATCGAGCACGGGGTTCGCGTTCGCGACGTACTCGGCGCGATAGCGAGCTGCGGCCTCGAAGGGCGCCGTCGGCAGGTTGCAGGTGATCCGCGACAGTCCGATCGCGAGCAGATCATCCGTCGCGATCCGCACGGGCTGGTAGTAGCCGCCGCTCGCGTCGGGATCGCGGGGACGAAATCCGCCGGGAGGTACATCGGGGCCGAACCGGATGCACGCCTCGGCGGGAATCGTGCCGCTCACGGTCGGCGCGGTACCCAGCTCGATCAGAGCATCGCCACCGACGCAGCTGATCGACGCGGCGTTGTCCTCGGTCGGCGGCTTCGGTGACGTGCAGTAGCCCCAGCTCGGCGCGGTCGCGAGCGGACCGTCGGGGCTCGCGATCACCGCGTTGTACGACACCATCGCGCCGGGCTTCGCCTCCGCGGGCTCGGCGATCGCCGCGAGCACGCGTGGTGCCTCGATGATGCCGAGCCGCTG
>JAYUYE010000312.1:0-1811 GCA_043752985.1 Myxococcales bacterium | reverse complement strand
CGGGGCCGCGGGCGATCTACAACACCTGGGGCCAGTGACGTTCGCGCGGCGGCGAGTAGTATGCGCCCGATGTCCGCGCAGTCCTCGCCCTCGCGTCCCCTGGTGGTCGGAATCGCTGGAGGCACCGGCTCCGGCAAGACCACCGTTGCGCACAAGCTCGCGGCGTCAATGCCTGGTCGCTGCGTGACGATCGAGCATGACGCGTATTACCTCGACCAAGGCCACCTCTCGCTCGAGGAGCGCTCGCGGATCAACTACGACCATCCGGCGTCGCTCGAGAGCCACCTGCTCGTCGAGCACCTACGTCAGCTGCGCTCCGGCAAGGCCGTCGACATACCGATCTACGACTTCGCGACACATTGCCGACGTCCGGATCTCCGGCACATCGAGCCCGCGCGAGTGATCATCGTCGAGGGCATCCTCGTGTTCACCGAGATCAAGCTGCGCGATCAGATGGACATCAAGATCTTCGTCGATACCGACTCGGACATCCGGCTGATCCGGCGCATCCGCCGCGATCTCGAGCAGCGCGGCCGCAGCTTCCAGTCGATCCGCGACCAGTACTACGCGACCGTGCGGCCGATGCACATCGAGTACGTCGAGCCGACGAAGCGATGGGCGGATCTGATCGTGCCCGAGGGTGGCGACAACAAGGTCGCGCTCGACGTGCTGCTCGGTCAGCTCGGTCGCGTGGCGTTTGGTCGCGACTAGCGCTCGATGTGGATGGCGCGAACCCGTCTCATGGTGTTCTCACGCGGCCGAAGCAGCGGCGCAGGTACAGTGCGGTATGGCGCATTCCTCTCTGGCCGTCGTCACCGGCGGCGCCGGCTTCATCGGCTCCCACACCGTTGACAAGCTGATCGAGAGCGGTCACCGCGTGATCGTCCTCGACAACTTCAGCACCGGTAAGCGCGCGAACCTCGCGCAGCACGCGGGTTCGGATCGGCTGACGATCACCGAGTGCGACGTCGCTCACGGTATCTTCGCCGCGCTCGCGTCGGTCACCGCGAAGTTCGGACCGGTGGAGCGCATCGTTCATCTCGCCGCGCAGGTCTCGGTCGTCAGCTCGATGGCGAATCCGCTCGTCGACATGCAGATCAACTACGGCGGCACCCTGCACGTGCTCGAGTACGCGCGCGCGACCGGCGTCAAGAAGGTCGTGTTCGCGTCGTCGGCCGCGGTCTACGGCGACGTCGTCACGATGCCCGTCGCGGAGGACGTACCGCTGCAGCCGATGTCGCCGTACGGCATCGACAAGCTCGCGTCCGAGTTCGCGCTCGACTGTTACGCCAGCCAGCATGGCGTGCCGACCACCGCGCTCCGGTTCTTCAACGTCTACGGACCGCGTCAGGATCCGACGAGCCCGTACTCCGGCGTGATCTCGATCTTCGCGGACCGTGCGAAGAACGGCCGCACGATGACGATCTTTGGCGACGGCACGCAGACCCGCGACTTCGTCTATGTCGGAGACGTGGTCCGCGCGATCGCGGCAGCCCTCGGCGACGGCAACAGCCGGCTGATCGCCAACGTGGGCACCGGTCACGCGATCACCGTGAAGGAGCTGGCGAGCACGATCCTCGATCTGTGCGGTGGCAGCTCGACGATCGAGCACGCGGCGCCGCGCACCGGCGAGATCCTCGAATCGCGCGCGCGCGTCGATCGGCTGCGCGATCAGCTGGGCGTCGTCGCCGAGACAAAGCTCGTCGACGGCCTGCGCGCGACCCTCGCCTAGATCGACTGGATCTTCTTGCCGGCCTTGACCCAGCCCGCGATGCCGTCGGGCAGGACCTTCACACTCGAGTAGCCGGCGG
>JAYUYE010000311.1:0-11284 GCA_043752985.1 Myxococcales bacterium | reverse complement strand
TTGACGAGATCGACCACCAGGACGAGGCCGACGCCGATCCGCACGAGCGCGAGCGCGGTCGGCGCCTCGCGGCGATCCCACAGCGCGACCCAGGCGCGCCACACCGCCGCGAGCTTCACGGCGTGCCTCGCTCGCGACCGAACGGATAGACGTACGTGCCGGTTCCACGCACGGTGCCGTCGTCGATGATGATCTTCTCGTAGCGCAGACGAACAGTCTGCAGCTCCGGGTGATCGGCGAGCACGCGCAGCGTCAGCCAGCGCGCGAAGGCGGGGTACTGGGACATCGGTCGGTCGGTCGGATCCCAGGTGCCGCGGACGCGCTCTGGATGGAGGAGCTCCGCGTAGGCCGCGTGTGCGGGATCGCCGGCGCGGAACAGCAGCTGCCACGGGCCGCCGAGGACGCGCCCCTGGATCTCGAGCCGGTGCGCGTCGCGCCCGGCGACCTGGAACAGCGCCCAGCGTTGCGAGAACCGCAGGTACCGCGGGATCCAGCGCACTGGCGTCAGCAGGGCCTGCTGGACCGGACGGACGACGTCGGCGATCGGAGCCTGCCACGGCCGGACGTACTGCGCCGGCGGTAGCGGGCAGCCGTCGATCAGCCCGAGCGTGATCGCCAGGGCGATCAGGCCCGCGCGGACCTCGGGCCACCGGCGAAGGTTCATCGAGCGGGGTCGAACGCGGTCACGCGGCGGAGAAACGACGCATCGAGGTACTCGCGCTTGATGACCTCTGCCATCTCGCCCGCGGTCGCGAACCGCTCGTAGTCGATGCGAATCACCGGGATCACCTTCGAGATGCTCTCGATGAACTCCTGGTAGCCGTCGTACAGCGCCGACAGGTAGCCGAGCTCGATCTTCGACTCGACGTCGCGGCTGCGCGCGCGGATGCGATCCGCCGACGCCTCGGGCGACACATCGAGAAACACGATGACGCTCGGCTTGCACATGAAGTTGCTCATGTTGCGGAACAGCTGGACGTACGTCTTGTAGTCGCGGTCATCCATGAGGCCGGTCTTCGCGAGCATCTTGGCGAAGATCGAGTCCTCGTAGATCGTGCGGTCCTGCACTGCGGACCGGCCGCGCCAGATGATCTCCTGGTGCTGCTGGAACCGGCGGTTGAGCAGATAGACCTGCATCGCGAACGAGTAGCGAGCGGTGTCGCGATAGAAGTCTGCGAGGTACTCGTTGTCGGCGACCGGCTCGTAGTAGGTGTCGATGCCGAGGTGGTCGCCGAGCTCCTTCGCGAGCGTCGACTTCCCGGCGCCGATCATCCCGGCGATCCCAATGAAGATGTTGCCGAAGACGTCGGGTGCCGCTGCGCGCGCCTTGTTCGGGCCGGAGCCATCCGCCAAGGAATGGGATGCTGGAGGATGTGCCGGTGCCGGGGTGGGCGGGCAGATGGACTCGGACGTCGGCATCATCAACGGGTCGGGCAGCACGTCGCGCAGCCTGCCAGACCGCTATGACAACGCGCTCAGCGCCGACCCTTGAAGCCAGGATTCCACCCCTGGGTCAGCGCCCGCGCTATTTCCCGCCGAGGATGTTCCGCGCAATCACAACGCGCTGGATCTGCGATGTGCCCTCGTAGATCTGGAGGAGCTTCGCATCACGCATCAGCTTCTCGACCGGGTACTCCTTGGTGTAGCCGTAGCCGCCGAAGATCTGGACCGCGTCGGTCGCGCACCGCATCGCGGCGTCGGCGCCGTACGCCTTCGCGTAGGCCGACGTGATCGCCGACAGATCGCCCTTGTCGACCTGCCAGGCGGCCTTGTGCGTGAGGAGGCGCGTCGCCTCGTACGCGATCGCCATCTCCGCGAGCATGAACTGCACCGCCTGGTGCTGCGCGATCGCGACGCCGAACGTCTTGCGCTCGAGCGCGTACGCGCGGCTCTCCTCGAGAGAGCGCCGGATCACGCCCGCTGCGGTCGCGGCGATCCACGGGCGCGAGCGATCAAACGTCTTCATCGCGACCTTGAAGCCCGAGTCCTCGGCCCCGACGAGCGCGGACTTCGGGAGCTTGCAGTCCTCGAAGATCACGTCCGTGGTGTTGGAGGCCCGCTGCCCCATCTTGTTCTCTTTGCGCCCCGCCTTGACGCCCGGGTTGCTCGCGTCGACGACGAAGCATGCGATGCCCTTGTGCTTGAGCGCCGGGTCGAACGTGGCGAACACCGTGTAGAAGTTCGCGACGCCGCCGTTCGTGATCCACCGCTTCTGGCCGTTGATCACGTAGTCATCGCCGTGGCGCGTGACCCGCGTGCGCATGCCCGCGACATCGGAGCCGGCATCGGGCTCCGAGCAGCAGTACGCGGCGAACGTCAGCTCGCGCGTCAGCCGCGACAGGTACTCCTTCTTCTGCTCGTCGGTGCCGGCGACGAGCAGCGGCGTGGCGCCCAGGGAGTTCGCCGCCATCGAGGTGTTGATCCCCGAGCAGCCGAACGAGACCTCTTCCTGGACCAGGCAGTCGTCGAGGCAGCTGCCACCGAGCCCGCCGTAGGCGTCGGGGATCTCGATGTTCATCAGCCCGGTCTCCCAGGCACGTTTGAGGATCTCTCTCGGGAACTCGCCGGTCTCGTCGAAGTGTGACGCGCGCGGGATGATCTCCTTGCGCGTGAACTCGCGGGCGGTGGCGGTGAGTGCGTCCTGCTCTTCGCTGAGGCTCAGGTCCATGGCAGCGAAGTCTATCACCCAGCTTGGCCACTGGTAGGCTGTCGTCGATGGAGCGGTTCGGCGACTGGCAGCTCGAGGCGCTGATCGCGGTTGGCGGCCTCGGCGAGGTCTGGCGGGCCACGCAGGGCGAACGCACGCGCGCGCTCAAGCGCCTGCACACGCACCTCGCGCGCAACGAGGAGGGTCGAACCCAGTTCGCTGTCGAGCAGCAGCTCACGACAACCTTGCCCCGCCACCCCAACGTCATTCATGCCGACGAGGTCGGTGAGGTCGAAGGTCGGCCGTACATCGCGCTCGAGCTCGCGCCCGGTGAAGACCTCCGTCGGCTGATCGCGCCCCCCGCGACCAAGCAAGATCCCACCCCGCGATCGGCGATCCTGCCGCGTGCCCGCGCGATCGAGATCGTCACCCGCGCGGGCGACGCCGTCGCGCACCTCCACGCGCACGGCTGGGTCCATGGCGACGTCAACCCGGGCAACCTCGTGATCTCCGACTCCGATCACACCACGCTGATCGACCTCGGTGTATCTCGCGCGATCGGCGAGGCCGGCGCGGTGCGCGGCACGCACGCGTACATGGCGCCCGAGCAGGTCCGCGGTGAGGCGTGGACCCGCGCGACGGACGTGTTCGCACTCGGCGTCGTGCTGTGGGAGCTCGTCGCGGGCGCGCGGCTATTTCATCGCGGCCCGCCATGGCTGTCGATGGCGGCGGTCGTCGAGGCGGACGCACCTGCCCTGCCTGATCCAGCGCTCGACGCGATCGTTCAGGCCGCGCTCGCCAAGGATCCGGCGCACCGAATCCCGACCGCAACCGAGCTCGTGGCGCGGCTCCGCGGCTGATCGCGGATCACTGAAACGAGATCGTGTAGACGCCGGTCGCTGACCCGGTCGCCGGCTTCGGGAACCGCCAGCTCTGCACGACGTTCAGAATGCAACCGGACACGGCGGGCTTGCGTACCGTGGTGTGCAGAGCGCTCTGCGAGACCCGGCCGTCGGCAGCGACCTGAAATTGGATCGTGACCTCGCCCGACAGGGTCTCGGTTCCCTCGCAGGCGAGCAGCGCCTTGCGGTTGCGCGACGCGAGAGCCTCGACGACTCCGGGTGCGAGTGCAGGAATCGCGGTTGGCGACGGCGGAGGCGGGGCCGTCACGCCTTTCGGCTCGGCCAGCTTCGGTTCCACGGTCTTGAAAGCCGTGCCGGTCGGCGCCGCGATCGTTGCAGTGGGCCCGGGCGTCTTCGTAGGCTCCACGGTCGGCGTTGGGGGCGTGATCTTCGCTGCCGCCGCGGCGGTCGTTGGTGGTGTGGTCTTCGCCGAGGCCGTGGTCTTCGCGACCGTGGGTGTGAGCGGCGCCGTGGTCTTCGCAGCAGCCGGCTTCGCAGCAGTCGGCTTCGCGGTAATCGGCTTCGGAACAACGGCTGCTGCGGGCGTCACGACCGCGGGCTCGACATGGGTCGGCGCTGGCATCGGAGCGACTGTCTTCTCCTCGCCGCCGGTCGCGGGCGACGTGACTCCCGCCGCGACGGTCGCAGCGGAGGTCGGCTCCTTGGTCTCCGACTTCGCGGCGAGCTTCCACACGAGCAAGCCAGCGAGTGCGACGAGCGGGACCGCGATCTTCGCGATCTTCGCGATCTTCCCGGGCCGCAGGCTACCGCCCGGTTCCGACGGAACCGACTTCTCCCGGCCGAGCTTCGCGCTCGTCCGCGTCGGCAGAGTCACGGGCTCGGCGGCAACGGGCGAGGCAATCACCGGCGCCGCGCGGCGCTTGCTCTTGCTGTCGGTGACCGTCTTGGCCTCCGTGCCTTCGGCTCGCGGCAGCTCTGACCAGCTCTTGCGGGTCATGTCCGTGCCGGCGACGGTGTCGGCGTGTGTGCCCGGCTTGGCGTCGACGGCCGTCGGGTCGAGCCAGGGCTCGGGCTTCTCGCCGCACAGCTTCTGGACGTACGCGCCGATCGTCGACGCCGACGCGGTCAACCCGGCCTTGGTGCCGAACGCATCGAGCGCGCTGCGCAGCTCGTCCGCGGTCTGATAGCGGCGCTCGGGATCCGTGGCGAGCGCGGTCATGATGATCGTCGACAGCTCGTTCGGTAGATCGGGCCGGCGAATGCGCGGCAGTGGAATCTTGCCGGTGCAGATCGCGTCCATCACGAGGTAGTCGCTGTCGCTCTTGAACAGGCGCGTCGTCGTCACGAGCTCGTAGAGCACGACGCCGAGCGCGTAGACATCACTGCGTCGATCGACCGTGCCCATCTTGCACTGCTCGGGCGACATATACGAGACCTTGCCCTTGAGGCTGCCCGACCGCGTCTCGCCCTGGCGCATCGCGGCCTTCGCGATCCCGAAGTCGACGATCTTCACCGAGCCGTCGTAGCTGACGAGAATGTTCGACGGCGACACGTCACGATGGACGATGTTGAGCGGCTTCTTGTCGGTGCCGCGACGCTCGTGCGCGTAGTGCAGGCCCGCAGCGACCGACGAGATGATCGACACGACCGTGCCGAGCGGGATGTGCGCGCGCGTCTTCGAGACGACCGAGAGCATCGCGCGCAGGTCCTCGCCGTGGAGGTACTCCATCGCGAAGAAGTACTCGCCTGCCGACTCGCCGATGTCGTGGACCTGGACGATGTTCTGGTGATGGAGGTTCGCGGCGAGGCGCGCCTCGTCGAGAAACATGTCGATGAACCGCTGGTCCTTCGCATGCTCGGCGCGGATCCGCTTGAGCACGACGTGGCGCTCGAAGCCTTCAATGCCGTCGGTGCGCGCGAGCAGCACGTCGGCCATCCCGCCGGAGGCGAGGTGCTTGAGCACCATGTACCGGCCGAGCCGCTCCTCCATCGGCGAAGCGTACTACGACGCCGACGACTGCTGGGCAGCCTTCTTCGCAGCGCGTGCCGCTCGCGCGACCTCGCGGTCTTCCCCGCGCTTGCGCTCGAGGTCCGCCTGGTTGCGCGCCGCGCGGGTGCCAAGAATGAAGCCGACGAACATTCCGACCATCAGGATCCCGGGGATGAACAGGATGTGGCTCGAGGTCATTTCGTCGCAGCCTCGAGATCTCGCCGCAGCTGACCGATCTCGGTCTTGAGCGCCTGCTGGCGGCGCCACAGGAAGATCACGAACCCGGCGGCGAGCAGCCAGAGCGCTGCGTACGCGAGGATCACGTGCTTCTCGTTCTTGGCGATCGCGTCGCCTGCCGTCTTGTGCTGACGGTAGGTCTCCTCGTTGATCGTCATGATGACCGCTTCGGAGAACGATGGGTCCGCGTTCATCGCATCGGCGCAGATCTGGCGAAGCTCGGCGGGCGAGCGCGCAGGCTGAGCGGCAGCAAGGGCGGGGGCGAGACACAGCGCGACGATGATCCAGATGCGCATCGATTTCCTCACGAGAGTACCCCCGCGTCGAGACCCTTCTCCCGCAGCTCGCGCACCTCGCGCTCGGCGGCAACACTCTGCACGCGCATCAGGACCAGGGTCAGAAACCATAGAAGGAAAGTCAGCACGCCGAGCCACATCACCAGCTTGATGTCGGGATGCGAGGCGAGCGCGGCGCCGCCGGCCCCGGCCTGCGGATGATGATCGCTGGCGTTGACCATCGTGTAGATGAACGGAATCCCGAGAGTCCCGAACACCGCGAGGCCGGCGGCGAGACGATCCGCGCTCGCACCCGCGAATTTGCGGACGAGCACGATGCCGACGAGCGCGAGCCAGAGCAGGAGCGACATGGTCAGCCGCTTCTCCCAGGTCCACCAGATGTCCCATGCGGCCTTGGCCCAGATCGAGCCGGTAATGAGGACGGCGGCGCCGAACAGGACGGCGACCTCGGCCGACGCGAGCGCCAGATCGTCCCACTTCGCCGTGCGCTTCTTGAGGAAGATGAGCGAGCTGACGCCGCACACGCCGGTGGCGATGAAGAGCATGAACGCGTGCGGCACGTGCCAGTAGAAGATCTTCTGGTTGAACAGCAGCGCCCGGTCGAACGGCGCGAACGAGAACATCAGCCACAGCGTGACCACGAAGCCGATCGCCGACAGGATCGCGAGAACCGGAATCGCTTTGTTGCTCATTCGATGACCAGGGACTCGAAGATCCAGAGAGACAGTACCAGAGCAGCGGCGTCATACACTCCGAGGAAGCCGATCCAGTACCAGACCTTGTCGGGATCGGGCCGAATGGCAAGCATCGCTTCGGTCGCATGGGTCCCCGCCATGAAGAGCGGGAGCAAGATCGGATAGAGGATGACGGGCAGCAGCACGTCGCGCGAGCGGACCTTGAGTAGCGCCGCCGCGAACACCGAGCCGACGTTCGCGATCCCGATCGCGCCGAGGACAAGGACCACGACGAGCGCTAGCGGATCGGTGAACAGCGGCGCGTCGAGGAATAGCGCGAGCAGCGGCACGCAGACCGCGGCTACCGCGAGGATCAGCACCGCGATCGAGATCGCTTTGCCGAGGAACACCGAGAGCCGTGGGATCGGGGCGAGCAGCAGCGCGCGCATCGTGTCGTTCTCGCGCTCGCGGTCGAACGCGCGGCCCAGGCCGATGGTGCCGGCGAACGCGACGGCGACCCACAGCATGCCGGGCACCGCGGCGCGTACGAGCACCGGCTTGACCGGGAACGCCAACGAGTACACGACGACGATGAGCCCGCCAAAGAACGCCATCGTGTAGACGATCTCGCGGCTACGCAGCTCGATGCGCAGGTCTTTCCAGGCCACGCGCCCGGCATGGCGGAGGACAGACATCAGTTCGCGTGCTGACGATAGAGGTCTTTGAGCGTCTCGTACGTGTACGAGCCGCGGTCTTCGAACACCAGCTGGCCGCGCCGCAGGATCGCGAGGTGATCGGTCCTGTCCGCGATCGCCTCGAGATCGTGGGTCACGATCACGACGATCGCGCCCCCATCGCGAAGCGCCCCGAGCTGCTCGCCAAGCGCGAGCGCACCGTTGCGGTCGAGGCCGGTGAACGGCTCGTCGAGGAGCAGCAGCGACGGCCGCGTCAACAGGGCGCGCGCGAGGGCAAGGCGCTGGAGCATGCCGCGCGAGTAGGTCCGAGCCTCGCGATCGCGAGCCTTGGGATCGAGCCCGACGCGATCGAGCACGGAGGTGAGCACTGGCCGGCCGCCATCGACCCCGTACAGCCCGGCGACCAGCTCGAGGTTCTCGTGGGCGGAGAGCTCGCCGTAACACAGCGAGGAATGCGCGAGCATGCCGATCTCACGGCGAACCTCCTCGCCGGTGACCTCGGCACCCTTCGCGCGATAGCTGACAGCTCCATCCGTGGGTCGCACCAGCGTCGACACGATGCCGAGCAGCGTGGTCTTCCCTGCCCCGTTGTGGCCGAGCAGCGCCGTCATCTTACCGGCCGTGAGCTCGAGGCTGACGCCGCCGAGGGCGCGCTCGCTACCGTAGCGCTTGGTGAGCTTCTTGACCTGGACCTGTTCGAGCGCGGCCACGCCTAGGCGCCCCACAGTCGCTCGAGCTCGTCGATCAGCTGCTCCTTGTGCTGACGCTCCTTGTTGTTCGAGACGCCACGGCGCTCGAGGTCGACCAGCTCGTCGAGCAGCTTGGCGCGCCGCGCCTCGCGACCAGGGCCGGTTGCCGCCGCTGGCGTCCGCTGGAGGGCGAACCCGATGCCGCCGAGGATCATCACCAGCACGAGGATTCCGACGATCCGCGGCGCCCACACGCGCCACGCGGCCTCGGTCGGGAACCCCGAGATCGTGATCGCGATCGACTGACCGCGATCGACCGTGATGTTCGACATCACGAACCACGGCTCGCCGGTTGCGGCGGTCTGAGTCGCCCCCTCGACACCCTGCGGCAGCTTGACCGTCATCCCGGGGGTCGTGCGGATCTTCATCTCGCTGGCCCACGTGCCGAGCGGGAGATCGAACTGCCAGTTGACCTCGCCATCCTCGATCGGCATCGAGTAGCCGGCGCGGAACTTGGTGCCGCCCGGTGGAATCGGGCGCAGGATCTTGAAGCCCTCGCCGACCGCGACCGCGACCGCCGACTGATCGGCCGCGGCGATGATCGCACCCTTGAAGTGCTTCGGTAGCTTGATCAACATGCCGTCGGGACCGGGCGGCTTGTACGGAGCCCACGAGTAGTTCGTGACCTCGAACATGCCCTGCACCGCGAGTAGCTGATCCTCTACGAACGAGTGCGTATCGAACGTGAACAGCGTGCGCGGATAGATGTAGATGTTCGCGCGCATCCCGATGCCGGGCACGACCTGGATCGGCAGCGAGCGGAACACCTGCTGGCTCATCACGGTCTGCGCGTAGAGCACCGGGCCGACGTTGTCAGCGACCTCGAACACGGCCTCGGGCTTGCCCTGCGCCGGCCACTGCGCGGTCACGTCGAGCTTGCCGCCCGACGCGGACAGCTCCATGCCCGACGACAACATTTGCTTGCCATTGATGATCAGGACGGCCTTCACCGCCGGATCCGGCTTGATCAGGATCTTGACCTTGCCGTCCATCCCCGTGGTGCCGACGCCGTTCGTGATCGGTGCGTCGTCATCGGCGCCGACCAGCCGGATCTCGATCCCGGACAGTGGCTCAGCGGCGGCTCCGGCGCCCCCTTTGATCTCGACCTCGAGCGTGCCCGCCGGCAGATCCGGACGCGGGCTGTAGTTCGCGGAGCCGCGGACCTGCGACGGGTCCGGCGCGCCGCGCTGCGTGTTGGCGACGCCGACCGGCTTCATGGTCGCTGCATCGAACAGCGTCACGGGCGTGCCGGCCTCGCCGACTCCATCGATCGAGATCCGCACGCGGTTCGCCGACACCGCTCCCGCATCGGTGGGGATAAGCTTGCCGTAATCGTCGATCGCCGGCGCCGTGGAGTCGCGCTTGTCACCCGACAGGACGACGCGCGCGCCACCCTGCGGATCGAGCACCGTGGGGATCGAGATCAGCCGATCATATCCGCCGTGCCGCGGCAGCGCCGCGAGGGCAAAGTACGAGACCGCACCCGAGACATCGAGGTTGGTGAAGACCGCATTGCCCTCGGCGTCGCTGACGAGCTTCGTGACCTTGATCGAATCGTCGTGGCTGTACGCGACGAGATGAACCGGAACGCCGACAGGCGGCTGCGTGTCCGTCGACTTCCCGGCCTTGAGCGAGAGGTTGTTGTAGGTCAGGCGAACGACGAACGTGCCCGCGGCCAGGTTCTGGTCGGGCCGCGGCTGGCCGCTCATCTGACGCGCCTCGGGCATCGCGCCGCCCAGGCCCGCCTCGGCTGGCATGCCCGCGGATCCTTCGAACGGCCTGGTCGACAGCATGAGGCGCACGCCGCCGTCGTCGGGAACGGGGAACGTCTCCGAGGAGACGTCCTTCTTGTTGTCCGCGTCGGCGATCTTCGCCTGCGCCATCGCGCCGACCGGCAGACCGCCGAACGTCGCGCGACCTGCGGCGTCGGTTCGTGCAACGCGCGGCTCGCCGTTGACCATCAGCGTGACGTCGGCGCCGACGACCGGCGAGGCCGGACCGCCCGCGACCACCCGCACCGAGATCGTGCCCTTCGACAGCGCGCTGTCAGGGAGCGGCCGGCCGAGCGCGGCGGCGGGCTGCGCAGGCGCCGAGGAAGGGGCCGCCACGAGCGTGAGGCCCAGAGCGAGAGTGACCGCGAGCCGCTTCACGAACTGAATCACGAGGTCGCCTCCTTGGCGTTGAGTGCGCTGTCGCTGTCGAGCTCGTCGGAGGCAGCCTGCGCCTCGGCAGCGGCCGCGGTCGCTTCCGCGGCGGCAGCGGACGCCTGATCCGCAGCGGCGTCGGCAGCGGCCTCGGCAGCGGCATCGTCGAGACCGGGCGCGGGTGTCGCGGCTGCCATCGCGGCGGCGGCGGCGCGCTGGGCGGCCTCGGCGGCCTTCGTGGCAGCTGCTGCTGCATCGGCGGCGGCCTTCTTCGGATCCTTCTTCGACTTTTTCTTGGCCGCCCCGAATGCGGCAGCAGCCTCGTCGTCGGCGGCCTTCTTGGTCTTGGATTCGATCTCGAGCCGGGCACGAACCTCGCGCTCGATCTGCTCGCGCACCGTGCCCGCTGCACCGGCCTCGAGGGTGTCGAGCTCGCGGATCACTTCGATCGCGCGGGCGCGGTAGATGCCGATCATCTCGTCGGCGTCGGCGTTCGAGAGCTTGTCCATCTCGCGATCGAACTCGGCTTCCTTGATCGCCTTCAGCAGGGTCTTCTTCTCGCGCTCGAGCTCGCCGCGCGCACCGAGCGAGCGGCCCCACGTCGAGTCACCGCCCTCTTCCTCGATGACCGCGACGACGCCGGTGCGCCACAGCGCGTACACCGTCGAGATCACCGCGAGGTACGCAAGGCAGACGAACACGGCCGGCGGCGAGATGAAGAACTTGTTCTGCCACACGATGAACAGCCAGCCGATGACGAGCGCTGCGAGGTAAACCCCGCGGCGGATCCATTTCATCGGATCGTCGTTCGGATCGTCATTCGGGTCGGCCATCGTCAATCGGTCTTCGAGAGCTCGTCGTCGAGCTTGTCGGCGTAATCGTCATCCTCAGGGCCCGCGGCGGCAATCGCTGCGGTCGCAGCGACCGTGGTCGCCTGACCGCGATGGACCCAGCGGCGGCCGACGGCGAACAGGAGGCCGAGGCCACCG
>JAYUYE010000310.1:0-1811 GCA_043752985.1 Myxococcales bacterium | reverse complement strand
TTCTTTGCACGCGACAAGATGTACGACCACGCGCAGCCGGTGCCCGCAGACGCGTGGCTCGAGACATCTACCGAGATCGAGATCATCGAGCACTCGATCGGATCCCGCGAGTTCCGCACGACCTTGTCGATGCTGTGGGTCCCCGAAGCCGCCGGTGCACGCCTCGGCATGTCGTGAAGTGACCAATGCAGTCGCGGACTTTATTCTGCGCCGTCCGCTGAGCGTTTCCCGACGACGCTTTCACTGACACCGTTCCACTCGCTCGAGAAGTCGAGGGCAAGTCGGACCCCGATGTTCGCCCCCATGTTTGGCGGATATGGCGGGACTTGCTCGATCGTTTCCGCGCAGATCCAGCGCTCGCGCAATCGACTCGCGAGATCCGTGACCGCACGCAGGCTTGCGCGGAGATCACGCGAATAGTGATCGAGCGGCGTCTGCGAATGCTCCGTGATCGCCAGTAGTCAGTAAGGAGGTCACGAAGCAAATGTCGGATCTAGCGTTCAACGTCAACGGTGAGCCTTTCGAGGCACCGGCCAATGCGGCCGGGTGGCGCGTTCGTCGGCTGAAGCAGAAGGGTGCGCCCGAGGTCGTGTATGGACGCGACGGGTTGCCGCTCGTGCTGCCCCTCGATGCGGACCTCGATGATCTACGGACCGAGGTCGGCGCCGCGGGACGGTACCGGCTCGATCCAGTGGACGAGAGCCACAAGCCCATCGCAGCCGCGTCGGCGGGGTACGTGTTCGTCCATGCCGCAACTCCGTCGACCGAGTCGACTGCGAGTCCGCGCCCCGCGACCGACAACATCGCGATCGAGGCGATGCGCATGAACGCCGAGATGGCGCGCACGATCATCGATCGCTTTCCTCAGATGATGGAGGCCGCTGCGACGTTGCTGCGAGCCGCTGACGGCGCGGGCCTCCCTGCCCGTCCAGGCATGGCCACGGAAGACCAGGCCACCGAGGAAGAGGTCGAGCTCGCGCCTGCCGGCTTCGACCTCAATGCGCTCGTCGCCCAGGTGGTGCCGCTCATCGTGATGTCCCTCGGCAAGGGCAAGTTGAAGATGCCGGACCTCGGCTCTGTGCTCGACTGGCGCAAGGCAAGTCCGCAGAAGCAGAGCACGAACGACGTCGACGCCACCAAGCCGAGCGGCCAAGCAACGGCGTTCGAGGTGCCGCCGCTCGATCCCACGACGATGGCGCACTTCATCGCGGTCCAGTCCGCACTCAAGCCCGAGGAGGCTGCACTCGCCCGCGAGGTCGCTGGCACGCTCGACCCTGCCGCCCTACGCGGTTGGTTCGACGAGCTGAGCAAGCTCTCGGTCCCGCAAGCGGTGCAGAAGATCCGCGTCCTGATCGCCGGCAACACGGAGGCCGTGTCGTGATTGGTCTCCCGTTCAATGACCTGCGGTGCCTAGGCTCGATCACGGAGGTCGTGGCCGAGCTGGTCACCCAAAGCGACGACGTGATCGCAGAGATCGCGAAGAAGCACGCGACCACCGAGAGCCTTGCGGAGTGGATCCGCACCCTGCCCCAGCGCGACGACGACGGAGAGAAGAACGACGGTCCCAAAGTCGACGAGTGCAAGCCGCCCCAGCGTCTCCGCATCCCGGCGCCTGATCCCAACTGCGTCGAGCGCGCTGCGCTCTACCTCGCCGTGGCCGAGATGATCGATCCGCAGCCAATCCGTCAGCTCGCGACGCTCGATACACCGATTGGGCTGCATACGTTTCCTGTAGAGAATGGCGCGCCGATCATTCTCGATCCGCGTGTTCCGCCGAACTGCCTCGACTGCGGCGTGGCGGCCTTCAAAGA
>JAYUYE010000309.1:0-1814 GCA_043752985.1 Myxococcales bacterium | reverse complement strand
TCTGACCGTCATACGGACCGGCCATCGTGTTGCCCCACAGCATCAGCGTGGCCGCGAGGTGCGTGCCGCCGATGAAGATGAGGATCGGGATCATGTCCTCGAGGTTGGGGTCCTTGCTCGCTTGCCAGAGGCCGACGACGCCGGTGATCACGCCGTAGAGGCCGACACCGATCGCGTACCAGCGCGCCCAGAAGTAGCCCGCGACAAGCGAGAAGAATGCGAGGCCGTAGACGCCCGCGATCCCCATGATCATGGGTCCTGCATCAGGGGCCACAAATCCTGCGAGCAGCAGGATCGTGTAGACCATGAAGTAGAACGCAAATACTGCGGCCGCGAGAGCACGGCGTTCGCCGACGAGCTTCATGCTGCGATTATAGCCGCATGTGCCCGGTTGCCCAGGGCCCGATGTGGCCAGCCCTCACTTGGCGGGCGAGAGCGGGAACGACTTCTGGACGATCAGGCGGAAGTGCTTGTAGCCGGCTTCCTTCTGCTTCGCTGAGAACATCACCTGCAGAAGCAGGCGGTACGGGGTTGTTCGGTCGGCGATGATCAGGAGCTCGGCAGGCGGCGCCTTGGCGGGGTCGTAGCCAGGCGTCTCGCGGAGCTTGAGCTCCTGCTGGCCGCGCAGGTTCGCAAGGTAGTTGGTCAGCTTGGGGATCTTGATTCCCATGCTGCCGCCTTCCTTCTGGGCGGCGTCGACGTCGCCGTTCGAGACCGAGACGATGGCCTCGCCCTCGACGACAATTCCGTTCTTCGAGATGATCAGCGTGGCGGCGCCCTCGGGCAGCTCGTCTGCTGACAGTGAGCGCGGGAGCTGGACGGCGCCGGCCGTCAGCGCGGTGGCGCTGGTCGCTGCCTGGAAGATGAAGGCGACGAGCAAGATCGTCATCATGTCCATCATCGGCATGATGTTGAGGTGACGGATCTCCTCACCCTCGGGAACCCGCGAGACAGCCTTGCGGATGATCCGGCGCGCTTCGCGCTGGGTAAAGCTCATTCAAACCCCGACGAGAACGCGATCTCGTGGAACAGGGCCATCTTCTTCGGGTCGTACGCGGCGCGCGCGGTGTCGTAGAGCTTGCCGTCCGGCGAGACCGGCTCCTTGGCCTTCTTCAGATTCTCGTCGTCGGTCGGCAGCGAGCAGCCGGCGACTTCCTTGCCGAACTCGGGCAGCACACAGCGCATCGCGGCCATCGTCGAGACCAGCGTCGAGTACGGGATCGAGCCGTCGGCCTGGAGAATGATCTGGTAGGTATCCGTCTTGCGCGCCTTACCGGCGTAGCGGCGGGTGGCGATCTCGAGCAGGGCCCTGTTGAGCCCGCGGTAGTCGAAGACTTCCTGCGGGGTCTCGCGGCTCGCGACGCAGACCTGCTTCTGGCCATCGCACACGTTGCTCTCGCACATGTACGGGCCGTCGCACGCGTCGCCGTCCTTACCGGTGCGGCGGTACAAGGCCTTGGGCTGCGTCAGCGTGCCCTCGAGGCCACTCGCCGACCACAGGATCATCTCGTCCTTCTTGATCGACACGAACAGCTTGAGCGGCTGGTCGTCGGGGTTGGTGCTCGGCTGCGTCACGTTGGTCGGGTTCGGCGGTGCCTTGTCGGGCAGCGTCGTATCGATCTGGACGAGGATCAGGCCGGCCGACACCGAGGCCAGCAAGAACAGCATCAGGTTCGTGACCATGTCGAGATAGGGGATGAGGTTGAGCTCGCCGCTCTCCATCTCCTCTTGATCGACCTGCTCCTCGCGGCGCTTCACCGCAGCGCGCGTCTTGGAGCGGACTCTGTGAGCCGTGAGCATCACGGCTAGGTGCG
>JAYUYE010000308.1:0-4811 GCA_043752985.1 Myxococcales bacterium | reverse complement strand
CCGGCGCGGCCCGCCATCGCCGCGACCGCGGCTCCTCCGAGAAGACCGAGCAGCCACGCCGGTGCCGGATCGATCATGACGCGCTTCGCGTTGAGCTCGCGGGCGAGCTGATCGCTTGGCCCGGTGATGATGTCGAGCAGCGTCTTGCGCTCGAGGAACACTGCGAGGCTCGGCCTGGCAAACCGCTCCTCGACCGCCTCGAGCAGGCGCTTGTGACCCTTGTGCCAGTCGCGAGCAAACGCGGCCTCGGGAATCAGATCGGCGATCGCGCGGTGCGTGGCAGCACGGGTGATGTCGCCGCCCTCCTTGACCGCGATGAGCGAGCTGTGGATGCGCGTCTTGTCGTCGTCGATGACGTACGCGAGCAGCGCGGACCGATCGGGGATCAGAAGATCGAACGTGCGCTGCAGCGGTTCGAACGCCGGCGCCGGGAGGAGATCAAGAATCGGAGGCTCGGTCCACACGCCGGTCCCCGAGTGCTTCTTGAGCGCCCGGAGCGCGATCAGGCCCTGCGCGACGAGATCCTGATCGAGACGGAGCGCGCTCTCGATCTCGTTCGACAGCGCCGCGATCACGCCGCGATCGATCGCGATCACGGCGCCGACGTCGAGCGCCTGCGCCCATGCTGCGAGTCCCTTCGCGGTGAGACCGGGGAGAGGAACCGACGCCGGATCGATTGCCCCCCGCGCATTGTTGCCGCCCGCGATCACGAGCTTGATGACCACGCCCGCGTCGAGCACGGCGAGCGCCCAGCGCGGCTGGTCGAGGACGCGTGGCGGTGACAGGAGGCGCCACCAGTTCGTCCACTGGCGCGCATCGAGATCGGTCAGTGCGAGCTCGGGCGACAGCACGCCGGCAGCGTACCACCCCGGCGGGCAGGCAACTTGCGCGCGGCGGATGACCGGGTGAGCATTCGCGGATGACCAAGACCTCACTCGCAGCACTGTTGGTGCTCGCCACGATCGGAACCGCGGAGGCAGGAGGCCAGGGTGGCACCATCGGTGTTGGTGCCGAGTACGGCCTCCGCTTCGGCGGCGCGACCGGCGCGGGTGGTGACACGGGCGGCGGCACGCCGGGCATCGGCCTCGCGTCGATGAACTACGACGCGGGTGCTTTTCACACCGGCGCGTTCCTCGGGTTCGCCGATGGTGGTGGAGATGACGACACCGCGTTCGCGATCGGGGGTCGGTTCTTCTTCCACATGCACTCCGGCTCGATGTCCGACTTCAGCCTCGGCGGCAACCTCGGTCTCGTCAGCGTGCCGACGGACAGGAACGACTCGGCGTCGCTCGTCTATCTCGAGCCCGGCCTGCAGATCCGCCTGTTCCCGGCCTCGAATGTCGCGTTGTCGTTCACCGCCGGAATCGCGATCGGGCTCGTCGACGCGGACGGCTTCGGCATCGGCGGTCAGCCGACCGGCGCTGCCGGCGTTCACTACTACTTCTTCTAGTTCGCCTCGTCGGAGCCGCCGACCGCGGAAGCGATCGCGACGTCCTGCGCCTTGACCTTCGAGGCATCGAACTTCTTCGCTCCCTCGAGCATCTTGTCGATGGTCCTGTCGAAGTCCGGCGCAGCGTCGTCCTTCCCCGGCTTCAAGAAGCGGAGCGGGTTGATGCGCGCGACGACGATCGGCTTGAGGTAGCCGCTGTTCCAGCCTGCTTCCTTGAGCCGACCGACCGCCGTGGTCACTTCCTCGTCGAGCTCGAGCAGCTTGTCCGCGTGCTCTTCGCGGAGCTCGAGGGACTTCTTCATCGGCTCGGTCGAGAACGTCTCGCACCTCGACACGACCGAGTTGTACGCACCACCGGAGAACCGCGCATTCTTCTCGTAGCAGATGCCGAGTGTGACCAGCGACGCCTGTTCGAGCTCGAACGCGACATCCGTCTCGCTCTGACCCGTGCGCTTGGGATCGGTGGAGATCGCGCGCGCCATCCGGATCACCTCGATCGCCTTGTCCTTCAGGTTGTGCGCCTTCTCGGTGTTGAGCGCGAGGATGCGGAACGCGATCTCTGGCTCCGGCATCACGAGCGCGACGACCGTCTTCGCACCGAGCGAGGTCAGCGCGGCCAGCCGGTGCATGCCGTTTGGCGAGATGAAGCCGTCACCGTCGGGCACGGCGATGACGGGATCGAGAAACCGGCCGACCTTGGGGATCACGGTGGCGAGGCGATCCGCGTGCGCCTTCGATAGCTCGCGCTGATACGGCGTCGGCTTGACCCGTTCGATCGGCAGCGCGGCGAGCGCGACCCAGTGGCCTCCAAAAGGTTCGCGGTAGCACGCCAGCACGCTGCCACCGGCGTCCTCGATCGCGGTCCGCACGCGCGAAACCTCGGGGCTCGGCGTACCGGTGGCGCACTCGCCGGCCGTGAGACCGAGCGAGCCCGGTTCGGGTTTCGCCGTGCGCGGCTTGCGCGGCGTCACCGTCTTCTTGGGCTTGTCGGACTTCGGCGTGGCGGCCTTGGCGCGCGGTGACATGGGCCGACTGTAGTACCCTTGCCGCGACACGAGGTAGTCATGACAGTCACGTCGTTTCCCAAGACCGAGATCAAGATCCTCCTCCTCGAGAACGTCCATCCGGTCGCGACCGAAGCGTTCGCCGCCGAGGGATTCCAGGTCGAGCTGGTCAAGGGCGCACTCCCGGAGGCCGAGCTGATCGCCAAGGTCGCAGATGCTCATGTTCTCGGCATTCGTTCGAAGACACAGGTCACCCCTGCGATCCTCGACGCCGGGCGCCGGCTGCTCTCGGTCGGTGCGTTCTGCATCGGCACCAACCAGATCGCGACCCGCCACGCGAACCATCGCGGCGTTCCCGTATTCAACGCGCCGTTCTCGAACACGCGCTCGGTCGCCGAGCTGATCCTCGCCGAGATTGTCATGCTGTCGCGTCACCTCGGCGATCGCACGCGCGAGGTCCACGAGGGTGTGTGGAAGAAGGTGGCGGTCGGCAGCCACGAGGTTCGCGGCCGCACGCTCGGGATCGTCGGCTACGGCCACATCGGTAGCCAGATCGGCGTGCTCGCCGAGGGCTTCGGGATGCGCGTCGTGTTCTACGACATCGTCGCGAAGCTGCCGATGGGCAACAACCGCTCGATGTCCAAGCTCGCGGACGTCCTCTCGGTCTCCGACTTCGTCACGCTGCACGTTCCCGAGACGCCGCAAACACGCAACATGATCGGGGCGGAGGAGATCGCGAAGATGAAGCCAGGCGCGTGCCTGCTCAACGCGAGCCGCGGCACCGTGGTTGCGATCGACGCGCTCGCGGACGGCATTCGCAGCGGCCATATCGGCGGTGCCGCCGTCGATGTGTATCCCGACGAGCCGGAGAGCAACAGCTCCGGATTTGTGTCGCCCCTGCGCGGTCTTCCGAACGTGATCCTGACGCCGCATATCGGCGGTTCGACCGAGGAGGCGCAGGAAGCGATCGGCCGCGAGGTCTCCGCAGCGCTCATCAAGTACGTAAACACCGGAGCGACCACGGGCTCCGTCAACTTCCCGCAGATCGAGCTCCCGCTCGACAAGAGCGCGCACCGGATTCTGAACGTCCACAAGAACGTTCCTGGCGTGCTCCGCGACATCAACAAGATTGTCTCGGACTCCAGCGCCAACGTGCGCGCGCAGGTGCTGTCGACCGATGCGGATATCGGCTACCTGCTCATGGACCTCGACCAGGATGTCTCGGGCGATGTGAAGAAGGCTGTCGGCGCGCTGTCGACGAGCATCAAGACCCGCATCCTGTTCTAGGGCGTGATGCGTGCGTGAGAGCGGTGGTGGCGACCGTGCCCAGCCGCAGTGCTGCGGTTACGACTCCCCATGATGCTCGACGTAGCGATCGTCGGAGGTGGCCCGGCGGGCCTCGCGGCGGCGCTTGTCCTCGGGCGCTCGCGGAAGCGGACCGCGCTGTTCGACGGCGGGACACCACGCAACGCGACCGCGGCGTACATTGGTGGCTTCATCACGCAGGACCGCATCACGCCGGCCGCGTTCCGGACCACGGCTCACGAGGATCTGCGTGCGTACCCGTCGATCGACCTCCACCTCGGAACCCAGGTCGACCGGATCGAGCGCGCTGGGACGAAGTTCCGGATCCTTGCGAGTGGCGCGGAGTACACGGCGCGCCGGGTGCTGATCACGACCGGGCTGCTCGACGATCCGATGCCGCTCCCCGGATCACGCGAGCTGTGGGGAGCGAGCCTGTTTCAGTGTCCCTACTGTCACGGCTACGAGGTTCGCGATCGTGCTCTCGCATTCATGTCACCGGAGTCGGGGGAGACCGAGTGGAGCCTGCTGCTTCGCAGCTGGTCGCGCGACGTGATGGTGTTCACCAACAGTGCGTTCGATCCCGACATCCTGTGCCGCAAGAAGCTGGAGGCCGCGGGAATCCCGATCGAGGAGCGAAGGATCCTCGGGCTTGCTCGCCAGGGGCGCCAGCTGACCGGGATTGTCGTCGAGGGGAACGTGACCATCCCGCGCGATGCACTGTTCTTCCGACCGGTGCAGAAGCAGACACAGGTCGTGAGCGCGCTCGCACTGGCACTCGACGAGCACGGCAATGTGCGCATCGACGAAGACCACGAGACCTCGATCCGAGGGATTCACGCAGCCGGTGACCTGACGACGCACTATCACGGTGCACTCGCCGCCGCGGCCGCGGGCAGCAAGGCGGCCCATGGCATCAACCACGGCCTGACCGTCGAACTCGTCGGTGAAGGGCTGCTGTGACACAATGACGCCACTGTGCACATCTCCGTGTTCGACATCTTCAAGATCGGCATCGGGCCGTCGAGCTCCCATACGGTGGGACCGATGCGCGC
>JAYUYE010000307.1:0-4814 GCA_043752985.1 Myxococcales bacterium | reverse complement strand
GATGATGTCGATGTCGCGCATCGGATCGACCGAGCCCGCGACGTGGATCACGTTCTCGTCATCGAAGCAGCGCACCATCATCAGGATCGCGTTGGTCTCGCGGATGTTTGCGAGGAACTTGTTGCCGAGTCCTTCGCCGGTGGACGCGCCCTTGACCAGGCCCGCGATGTCCACGATCTCGACGATGGCAGGAATGACCTTCTGCGGCGGGATCCACTTCGTGATCCGGGCGAGCCGCGGATCGGGGACCGGCACGATCCCGACGTTCGGATCGATCGTGCAAAACGGATAGTTCGCGGCCTCCGCCTTGCCGGCGGTGAGCGCGTTGAACACCGTGCTCTTGCCCACGTTGGGGAGCCCGACGATGCCGACGGAGAGTGCCATGAACCGCCATGCCTACCCCACAAATCCGCGGCATGGCAAGCTGCGCGCCATGACTCGCGCGCTCGCGTTGCTCGCCGTCGCTGGCCTCGCCGCGTGCGGCGACAACCTCCACCCCAGTCCCGACGGTGCCTCGGGCGACCTGATCGATCGGCTTCGCGGTCTTCCAGGGGTCAAGGTGACCCCCACCGAGACCGACCAGGACGGCTTCACCTACCTGGTGTTGCAGTTCACCCAGCCCGTCGATCACGAGGACCCGGATGGTCCGACATTCCAGCAGGAGGTCTCGCTCCTTCACCGCGATCTCGGCGCGCCGATGGTCGTCCAGACGTCGGGCTACTTCGACTACGACCTCGACACCCCGGTCGAGCTCACCCGCCTGCTCACCGGCAACCAGATCTCGATCGAGCACCGGTTCTTCGCCGGATCGCGGCCCGAGCCGACCGACTGGTCGAAGCTGACGATCAAGCAGATGGCCGATGATCAGCACCGGATCATCACCGCGCTGCGGACGATCTACGACGGCAAGTTCATCACGACCGGCGGGTCGAAGGGCGGGATGACCGCGATCTATCACCGCCGGTTCTATCCAGACGACGTCGATGGCACGGTGCCGTACGTCGCTCCGCTCTCACTCGCTGCGCCCGACCTCCGATACACGGCGTTCCTCGACACGATCGGACCCGCGGCCTGCCGTCAACAAGTCCGCGACGTCGCGGTCGAGCTGCTCGCGAACCGGCGCGCCACGATGGTCGCCAAGGCGACGGAACAGGCGGCCTCCGATTCGCACTCCTATACGCGCGTCGCGATTGCGCCCGCGGTCGAGTCCTCGATCGCCAGCCTCGAGTGGGCGTTCTGGCAGTACTACGGCGTGTCGGCGTGCAACGCCGTGCCGCTGCCGACGGCAGATGACGACACGCTGTGGGGCTTCCTCGACCAGATCTCTCCGCCGAGCGACAACGACGACACCCAGATCGCCGCGTTCGACGCCTACTACTACCAGGCGTACGCGCAGCTCGGATATCCCGACTCCGGCGCGGCGTACCTCGATCCGTACATCCAGTTCGCGGATGCCGACTACGACGGCGCGTTGCCGACCGCGGTCCCGACGTACGACGGTGGCGCTGCGATGCGCGACATCGATCAGTGGGTCCGCACCGAGGGTGATCGGCTGCTGTTCGTCTACGGCGAGTGGGACCCGTGGACCGGCGGCAAGTTCGAGCTCGGCCAGGCCACCGACTCGGTGTTGCTCGTCCAGCCGCGTGGCAGTCACGGCTCGCGGATCGGCCGGCTCGCCGCCGCCGACGAGACCGCCGCGCATGCGAAGCTCGCCGCCTGGACGGGCGTGGTGCCTACCGCGCCCGAGGCTGCCAGCCCGGCGTTCCGCGAGCTGCAGCTCCGCGAGCCCCACGTCCCGCCGGTGCTGATCCGCGCACTGCGCGCCCCACGAGGGCACCCCTCGGGGCGAGGTGATTCTGGCCCCCAGGACGCGGGTCCGAATCGATCGGTTCGCCTCGGGGCTCGCTGATCCGGGCGTGTTTGTTATGGTCGCTCCATGAGTGACCGCCGCGTCGTCCTCGTCACCGGCTCGACCGACGGCATCGGTCGAGCGACCGCCCGCGCCCTCGCGGCCGGCGGCGCCAAGGTCATTCTCCACGGTCGGAGCAAGCCGAAGGTCGATGCCGTGCTCGCGAAGCTGCTCGCGGAGCTGCCGGGCGCCGAGATCGAGGGCGTGTCGTTCGACCTCGGATCCACGACCGCCGTGCGCAAGGGTGCCGAGCAGATCCTCGCGCGGATTCCGGCGCTCCACGTCCTCGTCAACAACGCGGGCGTGTTCGCCGACGAGCGCGTCGTCACCGAGGACGGCGCCGAGCTGACGTTCGCGGTGAGCCACCTCGGTCACTTCCTTCTGACCGAGCTCTTGATGCCACGGCTCGAGGCGAGCGCGCAGACTGCGCCATCGCGCGTGATCAACGTGTCCTCGATCGCGCACACCCGGGGCCGCATGCACTTCGCGGATCTGACGATGAAGGCCGCGTGGACGGGATACGCCGCCTACGCGCAGGCCAAGCTCGCGAACGTCATGCATGCGCTCGAGCTCGCGCAGCGTCACGATGCGAGCAAGCTCGTCGCGTACTCGCTGCACCCCGGCGTGGTCAGCACCAAGCTCCTGCGCCAAGGCTTCGGTCCCGTCCAGGGTGCTCCCGTCGACGCGGGGGCGCGCTCGTCGGTCCGGCTCGCGGGCGCCGAGACCGTCGACGATCCATCGGGCACGTACTTCAGCGAAGGCACCGCGACCCCACCCTCGACCGCGGCCCGCGATCCGGAGCAGCGATCTCAGCTGTGGGACGCCTCGGTACGGCTAGCGAAGCTGTAGATGATGGACGGCGACGAGGCGGCGGCGTACGCGGCGCTGCGTACCGAGCTCGAGTGGCCACGCGGCAAGGAGTTGCCTCGCGCAGATCTCGTGCTCGGCATCGCGCGGCTCGGCGAGCTCGCGGGTCGGCGGGGCGCCGAGCCACTGGCCGAGCTCGCAGCCGCGGTCGTTGCCGATCCCGAGAAGCCCGAGGCGCTGTACGACCTCGGCTACGCACTGATCGATGCGGGCGCCCCGGCGATCGCCGCAACGCTGCTGTGGCGCTGCCTCGCGATCGTTGGCGAGAGCGAAGAGGTGGTGACCGAGCTCGTCAGCGCGCTCGAGAGCTCACTCGCGTATCCCGACGCCTTTGCGCTGCTGGAGCAGCACGCGGGGCTGCGTGCAACCAGCTTCCTCGCGCGTTACCTCCACGCGTTCAATGCAGCGATGTCGGGCCGGCTCGACGTGACGCGCACCGTGCTCCCCGAGCTCGTTCCCGATTCACCCGAGACCACCGCACTGCACGCGACCATCGCGGGCATCGTCGAGCGCGCAGATCGCCTCGCCGGCATGTGCCCGCTCGACGCGACCGACCTCCGTGGCTGGCACTACGTGCTGACGGGAGGCTTGCTGACGCATCGCTCGCCGTATGGCTTCGAGGATCCGATGCACGGTCGCTACGCCTGGCTCGCGGATTCGCTGCCGCGGATCGTCACGGGCATCGATCGCCTGGTCGCGCTCGTCGCGGGTCGTGACCTGCCATGCGTGTATGCGGCGCCGGGGGAAGGTCACGAGATCCTCGGCACGGTGATCGCCGCGCGGCTCGGTATTCCGCTCGCACCGTGGCCCGCCGTCGGTGTTCCGGCGCCCGGTCTGGTCGTGTTCTACGACCTCGCGGACGTGTCTCCGGCGAACATCACCCAGCTCCTGCAGCGCCGCCCCGATCAGATCCTCTACGCGCACGCGAGCCCGTGGACGGTCGATAGCCCGATCGCCCCGGATGTGACCACGCTGCTCTACCAGTCCCTGGTCGCGCCGTGGGACGAGGCCGGCGGAGAGCCGGATCTGGCTGCTCTCGAGGCGGCACTCCGCGCGAGCCCGGGCCTCGATGCCGAGGAGCAGCTCGTCGACGATCCGCCGGGCTGGGCGGCCCTGGTCGCACGGACGTGGCCGCCGGAGCCGGGCCCACGATCACGGCTGTGGGCCGGTGGGCCGGTCTCGTCGAGTCGGTTCACCTGAAGGGTGCTACCGTCGGGGCGTGAAGAAGATCCTGGTCGTCGAGGATGATCCGGTCAACCAGATGATCCTGTCTGACTTCCTCGCGGCCAACGGCTATCTCACCATCGCGGCATCCTCGGGACCCGAGGGCATCGAGAAGTTCGAGAGCGACGCGCCGGATCTACTCCTCGTCGACGTGCAGCTGCCGCGCAAGAGTGGCTTCGAGATCGTTCGCGAGATCAAGGCGACGCCGATGGGCAAGGTCACACCGATCGTGCTGATGAGCGCCGTCTACAGCGACCGCGATCAATCGAGCCGCACGATTCAGCTCGGCGCGCTCGCCGACGGCTATCTGAGCAAGCCGTTCGATCTCGTGCAGCTCCTGAGCACGGTCCGTCAGCTGCTCGGCGAAGCCTAGAACCGTGTGGGCCAGCTTCGTCGCCGCGATCCGAGAGAACCTCGCCCCGGCTAACCGACCGAAGCTGTGGTTCGCGATCTGGACCGGCTTCGCGGTCGACGTGGGTCTCGCGGTCCTCGCGACCGCCGCGGCGTTCTTCGAGCTCACGCCGTGGAAGTGGGCGTACATCACGCTCGTCTCGGTCAAGCTGTTGACGAACTCGATCGCGTGGCTCTCGCTGTCCAATGACAAGTGGGTCTTGCAGACGCAGGCACTCAACCTCACGGCCGATGTGATCTTGCTGACCGCGGCGATCTACTTCACGGGCGGGCCCTACAGTCCGCTGGTCTCGACCTACGTGATCGTCATCGCTGCGCTCGCGCTGCTGTCCAACCTCGCGGTGACCGTGATCCTCGCGACGGGCATCGTGCTCGCCTTCTCGACGATGATGATCCTGATGGC
>JAYUYE010000306.1:0-4815 GCA_043752985.1 Myxococcales bacterium | reverse complement strand
CTGCGCGCGGACCGACGGTGACGGCGATGCCGAGCGTTCGCAACAGGCCGCCGCCGAGTGCGATCTGGAGCCAGGTCTCGAGCGCGGGCCGCGATGGGACGAGGCCCTTGTACGAGGAGCTGCCGAGCTGCTTGTAGATCTCGTCCTTGTGGTACGCGCGCTGCGCGACCAGATCCATCACGGTCTTGGCGAGCAGCGGGTTGAGCTCCCACATCCGATCGAGGACGGCATCGGCGATCGCGTCGTCACCGGTGGCGGCGCCGAGCGTCTGCATGAACGGCGACGGCGTGATCGTGGGACCACCGACGCCGAGGAAGCGAAGCATCACCGTCGGGCGGTCTTTCTCCCAGAGCTTTGCGCCGCGCAGCCGTGAGCGGAGCTCCTTGAAGGACTCTCCCTTGGCAGGCGTCTCCTTGCACACGCGCACGAGCGCGACGAGCGCACCGCGCGAGTCGGGGCCGATAGGAGGTAGCTCGACGACCTGAGGCATGCCGGCCGAGGGTACACCACCGGCGGCCTCGGTCTCGCCGCCCGCGCGTTCGGAGAAATGCTCAGCGATAGACGATGTGGTGATCGTCGAACGCGTGGCGCCAGTCGCCGCCCCACTCCCACCCGTTGTCGTCGAGGGTGGCGACGATCGGCCCCGGTCGCACGATCATGCCGGGCCGGATGTCCGTGCGATCGGCAAACGCGGTGCCCGCTTCGGGAACGATGCGGTCGGGCTTGCGCCACGGATTCTCGACCGGGTTGATGTCGATCGCGCGGCCGAGCGCGTGCTGCGAGAGGAGCTGCGTGCCGGCGATCAGTCGAAAGTTGAAGGCGGAGGAATTGTCGGCGGCCATCGATGCTTCGTCGGATCCGGTGAAGTCGTCGACGAGCCGCAGCTGACGGATCGGGAACCCGATCTGCCAGAGGCGGCGGAACAGCTCGACGGTCCGAAGCGCGATCTGGTTCGCCACGACGAGCTCGCCGCGCGCGGTGCCGTGGTACGTGACGTGATCGACCTGGAGGTAGGCGAGCGCGTCCCAGCGCGGGCACTCCGGCTGGTCGCCGTGCCACGAGACGCCTTCCATGCGCGCGCGCACGTCGGCAGGAATCGGTCGGAGCTCCGACGCGAACGCAGCGGTTGGTGGCGTGCGCAGCGCGCCCACGGTCACCAGCCCGATGGAACGGCGATCGTCAGCGGCTGCGACTCGACGGGCGCAGGCGTCGGCGGCCCCGGCGATTCGGGCGCGCGCGGCTTGTCGTGGAGGTCCGGCTGCGGCCACGGCGCCGGCGTGCGATCGGTCGGGGGCGCCGGCAACGGCGTCGGTGCGCGCTCGGTGCGCGGCGGCGCGGCATCGATGGTGTCGCGCGGTGGCGCGCTGCCCGGGCGCTCGATGTCGGCGGCTGACTGTGGCTCGGCCACGTCCGGCTCGGAGAAGTCGAGCGTCTTCGGCGCCGGCGTGGTCGCGGTGGGTGCGGGCTTCGCGGCAGCGGGCTTCTTCGGCATCGGCTTCCACACCCGGACCGGCTTGGCCGGCGCGGGCTTCGGTGTCACGAGCACCGCGGCAGAACCGGTCGGCAGCGGCGTGGCTGCGGGCGCAGCGCCGGTCGACGGCGGCGCGGTCGCGGTCGCGGTTGCCGCGGCTCCAGGCAATGGCCGCGTGACGGCGCCGGTCGGTGTGGCGGCCCCCGGTGCGGGCGTGATCGCGGGCGGCGCCGGTGGGGCGACCGGCTGCGGCGCGACGGCCGGCATCCGCGCGAGCGTGCCCGAGCGGCGCATCGCGAACACCGCGAGCGAGGACTGTGGATGCGCGGTCGCGAACCGATCGTACTCGCCGCGCGCGCGTGCGTACTGACCGCTGCGGTCGAGCGCGGACGCGAGCTGGAACCGCGCGTCGTCGTGTTCGCCATCGGCGACGATCGCGAACTGCAGGTGATCGATCGCCTTCACGAGGTCGTTCGCCTTCGCGTATGCGACGCCGAGGTAGTAGTGCATCGCCGACGACCGCGCGCCCGCGGGCTCCCCGACGAGCGCGGCCTCGAGCGGTGCGACCACGTCGGCCCACCGTCCGGCCTTGAACGAGGCAGCCGCGGACTTGAGCGCCGCGTCGACCTCCATGACCTGGGTCTCGTGCGCGCGCGCCGCGAGTACAGCGCGCTCGGTGCGAGACAGCGGGAGCTCGGACAGCGTGCTGAGCTTGCCGACGGCGTCGACCCGCTTGCCGGCCTCGAGGAGCTGATAGACCTCCCAGGCGCGACCATCGGCCTGCTCGCGAGCGGCGAGCTTGGCGGTGGCGTCTACGGCGCGGCGGCTGGCGAGATCGCGCTCGCGCTGGGCACTGTCCCGGGCGTCGACCAGCTCGGTCGCCCGGCTGCGATAGAGGGCGTAAAAGCCGGAGCCGACCAGGAGGGTAAAGATCAGGTAGGCGACGAACGAGTTGAGGTTGAGGGACTTCTCGCGGCGGCGCTGCGACTCGACGAGCGCGCCGATCGACTCGGTCAGCTGGGTGACCTGGAGCTGGGTCTTGCGGCCCTGGGCGGACTGGTCGTCGAGGCGGCGCCGGAGGGCCTCCAGGAGGGCCCAGCCATCTGCATCCGTCGCGGCCGGCTCGGGCCCGCCATCGAGGGCGCCGGATTCACTCCGGCGACCGGAATCGACCGTGGGGCGCGACGCAACGCTCATGGGCCGTGTCTTCCCCCGCATCGCGTGGCAAATCAAGCCGGTTGCACACGTTGAGGGTATTGGATTGGCCTGGTACAGTTCGGCCGCTCGGGGTCTAGGCCCTGGAGCGTGAGGTTCCCCCAGAAATGACCCTGCTCTACGACTGGCTGAAGAAAGCCGCGAAAGCCCAGGGCAACAACAAGGCTGTCGTCTACCGCGACAACTACTTGTCGTGGCGTGGGCTCCTGCACCGCGTGGACCGCCGTGCGCAGGAATTCAAGAGCATGGGGATCAAGGAGGGCGCGTGGGTCGGGCTGATGCTCGGCAACGTCCCCGACTTCGTGATCCTCGCACTCGCGCTGTCCAAGCTCGAAGCGGCGATCGTCCCGATCGATCCGACCACGGGCGGCCGCGAGCTCGAGCTGATCCTGGCGGCCGCCCCGTTGCGCGCCCTCGTCACCCGACCGCGCGGCAGCGAAGGCTCGATCTCGGCGAACGGCACCAGCGCGCCGGTTCCGCCGAGCACCCTGCCCCGCTCGCGCGTTGCGCGGCCGACTGCACCGCCACCGCGCGATGCGCTGCCGAATACGGTTCCCGCGACCGAAGCCGCCGAGGTTCGTCGTCGCCTCCAGGGAACGCTCCTGACCTGCAGCGTGTACAAGCGCGAACCGCCCGACCATGGCGTCGAGCCGATCGCCGTCCTGTTCACCGCGGATTCCCTCGGCGACCCCAAGGGCGTGCTGCGCACCGACAAGAACACGATCGCTGCGGTCGATCATGCGATCGCGTCGCTGTCGCTCGACACCAAGACCCGGATCCTCGTCGCCGTACCGCTGTTCCATGCCTACGGCTGGGACCTCGGCTTCTTGCCAACCCTCAAGCTCGGCTCGACGATGTTCCTCGAGGAGGAGATCAGCGCGCGCCGGATCGGCAAGCTGCTGCGCGAGCACGAGATCGACGTACTTCCCGGTACGCCGACGATGTACGCGGAGCTCTCGAAGTTGCCGACTGCGAAGAAGCTCGAGGTCAAGAACCCGCGCTTCCTTGCCGCCGGCTCGCGTCTCGATCAGGCAGTGGCCGACGAGTTCGCGGAGAAGTATGGCATCCGCGTACTGTCTTGTTACCACTCGACCGAGGCCGCGACGGTCACCCTCGAGGACACCGGCAAGTACCCGACCACCGTGGGCAAGGCGATCGACGGCGTCGAGGTCCGGATCACCACCCCCGACGGCTCGGCCGTCAAGCCGGCAGCTACCGCGGCGGGGTTGATCTGGGTCAAGAGCAAGACGCTCTCGCCCAAGTCGATCGGCCCGTTCGACGACGAGAAGGCACCGACGTCCACCCGTGCCTCGGGCATGGTCGCGATCGGCGCGCATGACAAGCAGGGTTGGCTGCGCACCGGTGACCTCGGGAAGTTCGACAAGAACGGCCGGCTCCAGCTGACCGGCCGGGAAGACGACGTCGTCAAGGTCGACGGCAAGCGCGTCGCACTCGGCGAAGTCGAGGGCTGCCTCGAGTCGTTCCCCAAGATCAAGGCGGCGCAGGCAACGGTCATCACCGATCCGATGGCCGGCGCGATGGTCGTGGCGCGCGTCGTGATGAAGACGAAGTGCGGCGCCGAAGAGATCATCGACCACTGCGCGCGTAACCTTGCTCCATACAAGGTCCCCCGCCGCATCGAGTTCTGCGAGTCGATCTAGTCGCCAGCGCGACTAGTTGATCACCACGAGCTCGCCGGCGTCGTGTCCGCAGAACCGCGCGTTGAGATCGTACTTCGTCGCGCAGACGGGACAGATCCGGGCGATTACACCCGCGGGCTCCGTGTGGTTCTTCGCGCGCCGTGGGCGTGTCGCGTTGTAGACGGGGAACGGCACGAGCTCGTTGCCATCGTGCGGACAGCTCCGCAGTCCCGGTTCGTAGGCGCGGCGGCACGCCATGCACACGAGTCCGGCGCTGCGGCCCATGGCGCGCGACGGTCCAACGGCACCGCTGAGCATGTCCTCGGGCGGCACGAGCCGGCGGGCGTCGCGCGTGCAGTACGTGAGTCCGTGATACTCGGTGCGGCACGTCGGGCACACCATCGCGCTCGACGTCGCGACGGCGAGACCACCACCGCCACCACCGCGAACGACCGCGGGACGCGGGCGCACTCGGGGAGCTGCGGGAGG
>JAYUYE010000305.1:0-1818 GCA_043752985.1 Myxococcales bacterium | reverse complement strand
TGCTGCTGTTCCTGCCGACGGACAAGCGCCGGCTCTATGCCCGCGGTCGCGTGATCATGCTCGGTCTGGTCGCGGCGCTGCTGCTGATCAATGTGTTCAAGGCGCCGATCTGGCCCGTCTGGTTGTGGGGGTTGATCCCCAACCTCGTGGTCGGGTTCTGGCGTGATCGCTCGGCCGCCGTTGCAGGACAGGGCGCGGCCCGCACCGTGTCCGGCGCGGGTGAGGTCAAGCGTAAGGCTCGGAGCCGCCCGTGAAGCCACGCAGCCGAGGAATTGACGCACGTCACTGACGATCCTGCTCGACGTTTGGGGATTCTTTACGCGGCCATGACGCCGGTGACCAGGAGGTAGTTCTTGCCGGTGACGAACACCTGGCGGCCGTGCTGCTGGAGGTACTTGCGATAGAACGCGACGTCCTTGATCAGCAGGCCCAGCTCGGGCTGACGGAAGTTCTTCATTCGCGTTCCGTGCTCGACCTCGCCATCGAGATAGCGGCAGTTCGGGAACCCGAGGATCACGGCGCCGGTCGGTGCGAGGTGGTCCTGGACGATCCGGCGGAGCACATCGCGGTCGTCGATGCCGGGGCTCTGCAGTGTCCCGATCGACACGACGAGATCGAACCGACCGAGCGCCAGTGACCCGAGCGTGTTGAGGTCAGCCTCGTGAAGGGCGACGTCGGGTCCGAACCGAAGGCGCGCGACGGCGAGCGCCGACGCACTGTGGTCGACGCCGACGAAGTCCGCGCCGCGGAGGGTCGGGATCAGCGCCATCAGCAGCGCGAGCTCGTCGCCGGTGTTGATGCCGAGGTCGAGGATCCGCGCGCCCGGGGCGAGCGAGACGCGATCGATGGCGTCGGCCAGGTCGATCACGAACCCGGGCTCCTCGAGCTTGGAGATCCGCGCGAACTCGGAGTCGGCGCCGTACTTCTCACTCCCGTCGGTGCCGGAGAGCCGCGCCGCGGGATCGAGCGGCTCGAACCGAAGCTGAACCAACGGCTCCGTCACTGCGCGCGGGGTCAGCATCCGCAGACCGAGGCGCTCGGCGAGGTCGAGCCACACCCGGTACGGCCTGTGGAGATACGCCACGCCCGCATGCTCCACGAGCTCGCCGGCATAGCGGCCGCGGCCGCGGTCCGGGTCGAGCACATCGAGCTCGATCAGCGTGTGGCCGGCCGCAAGGCGCTGGCGGACGAACGCGATGATCTCGAGGAGAGGCGCCCGGGCCAGCAAGGGAGCCGATACGCTGCCACGAAGCGGGCGAGCGCGCACACCCGTACGCCGCTGCCACGGAACAATTGTGTCAGGCCGCGATCGCGAAGTCGGCGGCAGTGCCCTCGATCCACGCGTTCATCTGGGCTCCGAGGTCGGCGAGCTGGTCGGCTGACATCGTCTCCGCAATCGTCACGAACAGCTCGTCCTGCTGCCAGGTCGAGTGCCACGCGATGAGGCTCTGCAGCGCGGTCAACTTGCGCGCGAACCGGGCATCCTCGGACTCGAGCCACAGCATGTCCGCGAGGATCCTCTTGATCTCGCTGTGCTCGGCGCGCAGCTCTTCGCGAACCTCCGCACAGAGCGCGAACGCGACAGCCGGATAAAACAGCTCCTGCTCGACGGCGAGGTGGAGGGTCAGCATCTCGACGAGCTGACTCAGGGTCTCGTTCCGAACCAGAGGGATCGTCGAGGTCGCGAGCTCGGCGATCAGCGTGTCGATCTCGTCGTGCTGGGCGGTGAGGAGCTCGAGGGCATCGGCGATGCGATTCATGCAGACCGGGTGTGCAGTGCGCATGCCAGCTCGTTATGGTCCGAGCCATGGCGCGTAC
>JAYUYE010000304.1:0-4818 GCA_043752985.1 Myxococcales bacterium | reverse complement strand
GCCTCGCCGCCGGTGACAGTCTGGTCGGCATCGACATGCGTCCGTCGACGGGTGTCCTCTACGTCCTCGCGAAGAACCTCACCGCCGGCAAGTTGCATCGCGTCGATCCGGCGACCGGCAACCTGTCGCCCGCGATCCCCGTCTCGGTCCCGCTGCAGGGCACCGAGTTCGGGATGGACTTCAATCCGACCGGACCGGTTGCACTTCGCATCGTCAGCAACACCGGCCAGAACATCCGGGTCACTGACCTCACGACCGGTGCGGCCACGGCCGACACCGCCCTCAACGGCGCGGGGACCACGGCGGTCGGCGCGGCGTACACCGATTCCCTGCCGGGGGCCGGCACGACGAAGCTCTACGTCCTCGACGCGACCGTCGATCGCCTGCGCGTCCAGGATCCGCCGAACACCGGAACGATCGTTGATGTCGGGCCGCTCGGCGTCGACATCGGCGACGTCGCTGGATTCGACATCGACGGTCGCGATAACTCGACGATCGTCGTCGTGACGACAGGCGCCAGCTCCACGCTCCACACGATCGACCTTGTCACCGGCACGCTGTCGGTGTCGCTCGGAACGGTCGCGGGCGATGCACTGCGCGGTGTCACGCGGACGACGCCGCAGACAAACGTGTTCGGCGTGACGACCGGGGACAAGCTCGTTCGCATCAACCTGACGGATCCACAGATGGTGACCGTGGTGTCGGATCCGATGGCGATGCCGCCGACGGACTTGATCACCGGCCTCGCCGCCGGCGAGACCCTCGTCGGCATCGATGTCCGCCCGGGATCCAACATCATCTACGGACTCGGAAGCCTGGGCGGCGTCTACACGGTCAACGCATCGACGGCGAGGGCGAACAACCTCGGATTGCTCGCGGCCGACCCGCTCGACACGACGAGTCCGTTTGCCGCGCTGAGCGGAACGTCGTTTGGCGTCGACTTCAATCCGACCGGGCCGGTCGCGATGCGCGTGGTCACCAACGCCGAGCAGAACCTGCGGATCTCGAACCTATCGCCGCCGCGCGCGTTCACCGAGACGGCGCTCACCGGCGCGGTCGATGTCACCGCCGCCGCCTACAGCAACAGTTTCGCTGGTTCCACGACAACCACGCTCTACCTCATCGACGTGACCGCCGGGCTGCTGCTGAGCGCGGCCTCGCCGAACGACGGCGTGCTGACACCCGTGGGCCTTCTCGCCGGGGCTGGCCCGTTCGCCGATGCGGCGAGCCTGACGGGCTTCGATATCGCCGGTGGCAACAACGGAATCGCGCTCGCGGCGGTGCAGCGCACGGGCGAGGCGTTCTCGCGCCTGTATAGGATCAACCTGACGACCGGTGCGGCGACCGAGATCGGGACCGCCGGCGTTGGCGGCGCGCCGCTGCGCGGCCTCACCGTTCAGGTCCGCTGATCCTCACTCGCAGGTGACGAACAGGTCGTAGCTGCCATCGCGGTCGGAGGCGAACACGATCGAGTCACCTGCGATGTGAAGCGCACCGTCGCGGTCGTTCTGGGCACCCGGCCCCACATCTTCCTCCGCCGAGCCGGGCTCGAATTCGGCCGCGTTCCTGTCGGCCTCGTAGATCTGGAGGTGGTTGGAGGCCTGGGCAACCGTGAACAGCAGGCGAGCCCCGTCGCCGCTGACCGAGGGAGCCGTGACGCCGAGGGTCCCGCTCGGTGCCAGCTGTGGCAGCGGCTGGACGTTCGCAAACACCTGCTCACGCGACTCTCGGGTGGCCCGATGCACCGCCAGATTGGCGCCCGCTGCGCGGTGGAAGAACAGCGTGAGCCCGTCGGCGGTCATGCTGGGGTGGCCGCCCACGTCGATGCTTGGGACCTGCACGACGTCCCGAAACAGCGCCGACCGCGGTTCGTCGCGCGTCGCCCGAAACAGCCGCTCCGGTGGCCCGGCGTCGTCGTAGGCCGTGAACCACAGGGTCCCCCCATCTGGCTCGATGAATCCGTCGCGGACCCCACGCCCCGGCGGCAGCAGCCCCGACGCCTCGACGACGTCGTCGAAGTCATCATCCGGCCTCGCACGGCTCGCATGCTTGATGATCGTGTTCCTGCCTTTGCGATCGCCGGAAGTGAACAGCATCTCCAGCCGGTCGGGGGAGAGCCACGGCCCGGTCTCCTCCTCTGGCGTGTTGACCTCGACGAGGGCGCGAGGCGGGCGGCAATTCGCACGTGGCGGCTCGCCGAGGCAGCCCGCGCACGCGACCACCGCAACCGCAACTCTCACCGTCGCCACCCGATGGTGACCGAAGCACCGCCGTGGTTCGCGGTGGCGCCGATCTCGACGGAGGGCTGGTCGCGCTTGAACACCGTGTAACGCAGCACCAACCCGGTCGCGACGCTCAGGACACCGATCCCGTAGAGCGCGAGCGTGAGCCGTCGCCGTGAGAGGAACTCGTCCCGGGCGAGGTCGTAGCTGGCGTTCGTGCTCCCGGCGAGCCGATCGCGCGATGGCCGCGTCAAGAGAACGTGGTGAACCACGCCGAGACCCACGATTGCGCCGCCGACACCCATCACGGACGTCGGGACACGGCTCGGAGCGCGCGGTCGGGGGACGTCGGCGAGCGGGACCAGCACGAGCTCGATCGCCAGCTCCGGGACGGTTCCGTCGACCACGAGGGTTTGCTTGACCGTCCGGTGGTTGGGAGCCAGGGCGGTCAACGTGTAGGTGCCCGGCGCGAGATGGATCGTCCGCGGCGAGAACGTCTCGTCGGGGGCGAATGCCGAGACCTCGATCTGCGCGAGCGTCGTCGTGGGGGTCACCGTGATCGTCACGGCGGTCGAGCGCGAGGTCGCCAGCTTCTCGGCGAGGGTCCGTTCGGCATCGTCGAGCCACTCGGGGACCGGGGCGTCCGTCGTGGCACGCGCGCGGCACCGCTCGAAGAAGATCTCTGCTTGCGGCCATAGCTCGCGGCGGGTGTACGCGAGGCCGATCAGGCATGCGTGCTTCGCGGCGGGGCGCTGCGCATCGGCGGCCTTGAAGGCGGTGATCGCCTGAGTCCATTCGCCTTGCTTGGCGAACGTCTCACCGGCCCGGACGAGGTCGTCGACCTCATCCGCCACGGCCGGAGCGGATCGCCCGAGTAACGTGGCCGCGACCCCCGCGGTGATCGCCAGCTTCCTCACTGGTGCCAATTCTACACCCAAACCCCCCATGGTACGGTCGCCACCGATGAGCGTCGAAGACATCGCGGTGATCGGAGCGGGTAGCTACGGCACCTGTCTGGCCGTGCTGTTCGGAAATCACGGTCATCGGGTCTGTCTCTACAACCGCAACCCGGATACGTCGCGCGAGATGCAGGCGGCGCGCGAGAACGCCTCGTACCTGCCAGGGCATCGGTTGCCCGAGACGGTGACGGTCACGAGTGATCTCGAGGCGTCGGTGCGCGGCAAGCGGTTCGTGTTCGGCGTGACGCCGTCACATGGAACGCGCGAGGTCATGGCGCGCGCGGCGAAGGCGATGGATCCCGACGCGATCGTCATCAATGCCTCGAAGGGCCTCGAGGACGGCACGCTGCAGACCATCGATGCGGTCTACCGCGACATCCTTCCCGAGCGGATCGCGAATCGCGCGACCTATCTGTCGGGCCCGACGTTCGCCAGCGAGCTCGCCGCCGGAATGCCCGCCGCGATCGTGCTGGCCGGTCGCGATCGCGACACCACGCTCGCCGCGCAGCAGGCGCTGACCGGGATCAACTTCCGGATCTACACGACCGACGATGTGCTGGGCGTGTTGATCGGCGGCGCACTCAAGAACGTCGTCGCGATCGGTGCTGGCGTCTCCGACGGCCTCGGGTTCGGCTCGAATACGCGCGTCGCCCTGATCACGCGCGGGCTCGCGGAGATCACGCGGATCGGCGTCGCACTCGGCGCGCACGCGGCGACGTTCTCCGGCCTCTCGGGGATGGGCGACCTCGTACTGACCTGCTCGGGCGATGCCTCGCGTAACCGGCGCGTCGGCCTCGCGCTCGGGCAGGGCAAGAAGATGGCCGACATCCTGAGCGAGATGAAGCAGGTCGCAGAGGGCGTGAAGACCGCGAAGGTCGCCAAGCAGCTCGCGCACAAGATCGGCGTCGCGGCGCCGATCATCGACGCGATGCACGCGATCATCCACGAGGGCGTCCCGGTGCGTGAAGCGATCATGCGCCTGTTGACGCGCCCTGCGAGGCCGGAACGCGACTAGCCATGCTGGGCTTCGTTCTCGACGACATCTTCACGTCCGGGCACCGCTCTCCATCGGGTCACCCCGAGCGACCGGCGCGCGCGGAAGCCGTGCGCGATGCGCTGCTCGCTGCCGGCATCGTCGGTCGCGGCCGGCGGATCGCAACGCGAGTTGCCTCCGACGAGGAGCTCGCGCGAGTCCACGGCGGCGCGTATCTCGACGATCTCGCGAAGCGAATTCCCGGCAAGACCGGCTGGCTCGACGCCGACACGTATTTCTCGCCAGGAACCTGGGATGCCGCTCGCTCCGCGGCGGGGTCGACGTGCCAGCTCGTCACCGATGTGCTCGACGGCGCGCTGTCACAAGGCATCGCGGTCGTGCGGCCGCCTGGCCATCACGCGACCCGCGACCAGGCGATGGGGTTTTGCCTGCTCAACAATGTCGCTGCCGCGGCGAGTGCTGCGCGCGCGCGAGGTGCTGCCCGCGTCGCGATCGTCGACTGGGACGTTCACCACGGCAACGGTACACAGGACATCTTCTGGGACGATCCGTCGGTGATGTACTTGTCGGTCCACCAGTACCCGTACTACCCGGGCACCGGCTCTCCGACCGAGGTCGGTGGCGACAACGCGAAGGGCACCAC
>JAYUYE010000303.1:0-1819 GCA_043752985.1 Myxococcales bacterium | reverse complement strand
CGCGGCGCGGGTCATCGCGACGCGCGCTCGATGACGGAGCTACAAGGGCTCCTCGTGCGGATCCTCGACGGAGCCGGCGTGCCATTCATGATCGCAGGCTCGTTCGCCAGCGCGGCGCATGGTCTGCCGAGAACGACGCAGGACGTCGACGTCGTGATCGATCCACCCAGCCCCGAGGCGTTCGAAGCCCTGGTCCGCTCGATGTCACCGGACGACTACTACGTCGACGCGGACACGGCGCGCGATGCGCTTCGCCGTCGATCGATGTTCAACGTCGTTGATCGAGAGTCAGGATGGAAGGTCGACTTCATCATCTGCAAGAACCGAGCATTCAGTCGCGGCGAATTCGCGCGACGAACGCAGCTCCTGATGCTCGACGTGCCTGTCTTCGTCGCGTCGGCCGAAGACACCGTGGTGGCCAAGTTGGAGTGGTCCAAGCAGTCGGGTGGGTCTGAATGCCAGCGCCGCGTTGTCGCCGGTGTCATCGCCTCGATGGGTGACCAGCTCGATCGCGAGTACATCGAACGCTGGGTCCGCGAGCTCGATGTGGCAGAGGAGTGGACCGAGGCACAGAAAACCACCGTCTAACTGCTCTGCTAGCTTCGTCGTGGTTCGCGTCGTGTGACACGGCGGACTCGACGGATCCGCGCCTGGCGACCTACGCCCGGCTGTTGCTCGGCCAAGCGTATCTCGCGGATACCGGCCAGCTGCCGGATCCGACCGCGTTCGGCAAGGCGCTCGACGATCTGATGCTCCGCGCGATCTGAGCCGGCTCGCGAACCGAGGCGACCATCGAACCCGACCCGCGCAAGCCGAGATCAGGAGCTGCTCGAACGCGCGTACCAGGAGCGTCGACGACGGACTCGATCGGTTCTTCGATCCGAAAAGCCGCATCGACCAGCCTAACCTCTCGAGCTCATCGTTCGATTTCCCGAAGCGGCGCAGCAGCATCGAACCGCTCGTCCACGATCCATGCCTTGTTCCTGTGCTTATCCTTTTTGCTTGTAGCTAGCAGGTCGGTTTCGGTAGGTTGGTGTGTGCCGGATTTTTCGGATGACGCTGTCTCGGTCACGTCGAACCCTCTGTGGCATAGCGGCTTCAACGAGGCAGCGGAAAGCGTCGACGACCAGTCGGTCGAGTGGATCCAAAACCCGCTGTTCGGCGGCCCCGATGACGGACCGGCGCCGCCGGTGACGCCGGAGGTCGCCGGCGCGCGCGCCGAAGCGATGGCGCACTGGGCCGATCCACCATCGGGTGCGCCGGCGCCGCGCGTGGGTCCCCGGGAGGACGTCTCGGGCGTCGCCGCGCTTCACAAGGTGTCGGGGGCCGACGCCGAGACCGCCAAGACCAAGACCGACCTGTCGAGCCACCTGCTCGCCACGGGGCGCGCGACCGTCGGGGGCACAGGGCCCAACGAGGTCCTGCACGAGCAAGGCGCCGAGCGCGTGCTTTCAGGCATGGAGCGCGGCATCAACCAGAACAAGGTGAACGAGAGCCTGCTCAGGAAGGCGGAGACCGATCATGCAGCCAGCGTCGCGGCCGCTAAGAAGGCGAAGCAGCCGGCGCCGGCACCATTCGATCCCCGAGCCGCTGAAAACGCGAACTGGGCGGCGTTGGGCGGTGGCGTCGATCCCGACGCCGTGGCCCATGCCGGCGGGGTGAATGCCTATCCTGCCCACTTCCACGGTCGCCACGGCGCTGGGCAAGCCGCCAGCAACGAGGCTGGTGTCGCGGCCGCTCACAACAAGGCCAGGGCGGCCCAGATGGGCCGCGTCGCCGCCGGCTACGAGCCGGACCTGCAGGCCGCGGCGCCCGTTGT
>JAYUYE010000302.1:0-1821 GCA_043752985.1 Myxococcales bacterium | reverse complement strand
GGCTCCCATCACGGAGCCGGGCCAGGATCCCGCGCGCACTCGTGGCGTGACGGCTCCACACCGCGGCCGATAGACCCGCGAAGATCGCGAGTAGGATCGCGACCGCTGCGACCACGGCGATGCCGCGGACTCCGGCGTGGAGCTCGGTCAGCTCGACGGAGGGCTCGCGCGGCCGGCCATCCGTCGCCATCCGCGTCACGATCGCGATGACGGCGAGAAACATCACCATGCTGCTGCGCCCCGCCGACAGGAACGGCACGACAATGCCGGTGAGCGGCAGCTGCCCGAGCGTCCCGCTCTGGATCACGATCCACTGGACGAGAACGAGGATCGCGATGCCTCCCGCGATCAGCGTTCGTTCCGCGGTTCGCGCCTGCGCAGCGACCCGAAGGCTCGCGAACACGATCGCGGCGACGAGCACCTGATACGCGATCAACCCGAGCACACCGAGCTGCTCCGTCAGCGTCGCGAGCATCAGATCAGTCTTGCCGGCGGGCAGGATCGGGATCGCTGCCTCCGCGAGACCTTGCCCGGTCAGCCCGCCCGCCGCGATTGCCCACAGTCCCTCGCCGAGCTGCGAGCCGAACGTGAGTCCGTTCGTCCACGGGTCGTGCCACATCAGCAGCCGCGTTCGCACGGTGCCGCCTCCGGCGAGTGCGGGCCAGTGCCCGAGGATCAGGAGGATGACAACGACGATCACCAGCGCGAGGAGCGCCCATCCGGTCGCGCGACTGACCAGGTAGAACATCCCGAGGAACAGGAAGGCGAGCAGCAACACGGGTCCGAGATCGCCGATGACGTAGAGACCGGCGACGATCAGCACGAGCACCAGCACCGCGGGCACCAGGAGCTCGAGCCGAGGCCAGCGCAGTCCGAGAAATCTCTGCCGCTGCCAGCGCAGCTTCGCGGCGCGCGCTCCGAGGTACGACGCGAGGAACAAGATCGCGAGTGGCTTCACCAGCTCGATCGGCTGAACCGGACCGAGGTTGATCCGGGTCCCGGATCCGGCAGGCCCACTGCCTGCGACGGCGAGCGCGGCGAAGATCGCGCCGATCGAGATCGCGAGTGGAACCCGCGCGCGGGCCGCCAGCTCTGCGAGGTCCACGGGCACCAGCAGGAGCACTGCCGCGATCACGCTTCCGATCAGGATGCCTTGCGCGAACCCCGCCGCGGACGGGACCACCACCGCCCCGCCGATCACCTCGACGGTTGCGTGATGAACGACGAGCCCGAGCAGACAGGCGCCGAGCGCGCATGGCAGCAGCCACGGCACATGAATCGGATCGCGCGCACGGTGAAGGCTGAGGGTGCGTGCCGCCGCGAGCACGCCGGTCGCGATCGTGAACTGCAACTCGGCGCTGCGCGCGAGGCTCCGCACCGCCTCCGCATCCGGGACCGCCACGCCATCGAGCCGCGCGACCCGAGCGAGCCACGCGGTGGTCGCCACACCACCGAGCAGCCACGCCAGGATCGCGATCGCGATCATCGCAGCCAGCTCGAGCAGCAGCCGCGGCTCGAAGCCGCGCTTCATCGTCGCCGCACGGTGACGAGGAGTTCGCCGCGCGAGAGGGAGATCTCGACGGGAAGCTCGACCTCGATCTCCTGCGACGCGGCGACGGGCTGACCGTTGACGTGCACCGGGTTTGCGGTCGCGAGCCTGCCGACGCGCACCCCCGATGTCCCGAGCGCGATCCAGAAGTGCTGCTTGTTGACCTTCGCGCCTGCACCCGTGAGTGCGATGAACCGCGCTGGCGCCTCGGCATGCGGCCGGCCCACCATCACGGTGACGCCGACATCGAGTCTCGCTTCACCGCCCGGCCA
>JAYUYE010000301.1:0-4824 GCA_043752985.1 Myxococcales bacterium | reverse complement strand
GATCCAGCAGATCTCCCGCGTCCACGAGCAGCTTGCCGACATGCTGTCGCGCGAGTCCGACCTCGCGAACGAGGCACGGATGATCGACCGGATGACCGCGAACTTCGCCACCGACCCCGACGTCCTGTTCCCGAAGGTGTTCCTCGAGTGGTCGTCCCCGACGGTGATGACGATGTCGTTCATGGACGGCGTCAAGATGACGAAGAAGAACGCGCTCGAGAAGCTCGAGCTCGACCCGTACGACGTCGCGACGAAGCTGACCAAGATCTTCTACAAGCAGCTGTTCATCGATCGGTTCTTCCACGCCGATCCGCACCCCGGGAACTTCTTCGTCCAGAAGGGTCCGCAGGGCCAGGTCCGGATCGTCGTCCTCGATCTCGGCAGTGCGACCGAGCTCAACGATCATCTCGCCGACGGCATGTTCGACATCCTTCAGGGCCTGATGACGCGCAAGGACGACCTCGTCGTGCAGGGCATCAACACGATGGGGTTCGTCGATCCGCGCGGCGATCGCGAGCTGCTCGAGCGCACGGTGCGCAAGTACTTCGAGAAGCTCCTCAACCTCAACATCACCGACTTCGGCAAGATCGATGCGTCGGCCGCCGCCGAGCAGCTCGCCGATCCCGACATGAAGCGCGACGAGCTGCGCGAGCTGATGAAGGCAATCGCGTATCCCGAGGGTTGGTTCTACGTCGAGCGCGCCGCCGTGATCATGTTCGGTCTGCAGTCGACGATCGCGCCGAAGCTCAACGGCATCCAGGTGGGCTTCCCGTACATCACGCAGTTCATCATGGAGCGGAACATGAAGCGCCTCGCCGACGCTGCGGCGCAGGCGAAGGTCGAGGCGACCGGCCGCATGTCGATCTCGCAGATCAAGGCCGCCGCCGATGCCGATGCCGCCGCCTCGGCTTCGGCGAAGCCAGACCCGCCCGCGAAGTCCGATACCAAAGAAGAAGCGCTCCTCAACTAGCGCACACGCGGCGCTGCCGTGATCACAACGAATCCGCGCGAGCTAGCGCTGGTGCTTGCGGCCGAGCTTCGCGAATAGCTCGAGCAGCGGCAAGCCGAGCGCCGGGAACGGCCGCAACAGGTGGATCATCGCCGCGCGATACCCGGGCATGGTTCGCACGAGCCGCGGCCTGTCGACGAGCTCGAGCGCGGCCTCGGCAACCGAGTCGAGTGACAGCAGCGGACCGTTCGACCACAACAGGCTCGCCGCCGCATCGTGCGCGACGGCCGCCGTCATGTCGCCCTTGATCGCGGCGGGCAGCAGCGCGCTGACGGTGATCTTGCGCTTCGCCTGGCGCAGCTCGCTCGCGAGTGACAGCGAGTAGCCGACGACGCCGTGCTTTGTCGCGCCGTACACGGCGAGCCCTGGGGTCGGCGTGATCGCGGACAGCGACGCGATGTTGAGGATCGTCCCGGTCTCCATCGTGGCGGCCGCCGCGTTGCAGCCCCAGATCACGCCGAGCAAGTTGACCTCGACCTGACGGCGGATGTCGGCGTCGGTCATCGACCACGCCTCGCCGACGGCGAGCACGCCCGCGTTGTTGACCCACACGGCGAGCGTGCCGTGCTCGGCGGCGAGCTTCGCGACGGCGCGATGACTGTCCGGATCGCGGACGTCTTGCTTGATGCCGGTTCCATCGACAACCGCCGCGGTGACGTGGGCCGCGCCCTCGTCGATGTCCGTGGCGATCACATGATGGCCGCTGCGGGCGAGCCGCTCGGCGATCTTGCGGCCGAGCCCACGTCCCGCGCCGGTGACGACCGCGACCTTCTTCACGAGGCGAACGTCACGGCGTGAACCGGCGGCAGGTGGTTCGAGACGACGCTCCAGCTCTCGCCGCGATCGCTGCTCGCGAACACGTTGCCGGTCGTCGAGCCGAACGCGAGGGTGCCGTCGGGCGCGAGCGCGAGACCGTGGCGATACACGAGGTCGTACGCGAACGTGTCGGGCAGTCCCTTCGACAGCACGTCGAACGTCTTGCCACCATCGCGCGTGCGCGACACGACGAGCTTGCCGCCGACCGGGATTCGCTTCTCGTCCTTGATCGCGGGCACGAACCACGCGGTGTTGCCATCGTTCGGATCGACCGCGACCGGGAAGCCGAACACCGACGGCCTGGCATCCGTGATCTCGGTCCACGTCGCCATGTCATCGGTCGAGCGGAAGATGCCGTTGTGGTGCTGCACCCACCACGTCGCGGGCTGCGCCGCACACTGCACGAGGCAGTGAACGTCCTGCGCAGCGCCCGCGCGAGTCAGCTCGGGCGGCACGTACTCGGCGCGCATGCCGTCGGCGCCCTGCGCCCAGGTCAGGCCGGCATCTTTCGTGCGCCACACGCCGGCGATCGAGACGCCGATCGCGACGTGCCTGGGATCGCGCGGGTCGACGCAGATCGAGTGGATGCCTGCATCGTCCTTGCCGCCTCCGCCCCAGCTCGGCCGCTCCGGCATGAACCACAGCGCCTCGTTGATCTTCCACGACGCCCCGCGATCCTCGGAGCGGAACAGGCCGCCGGGAATCGTGCCGGCCCACAGCGCGCCGTCCTTGTCGAGCGCCGGTGCGAGCGACCAGATCAGCGCGGTCGCCCACTTCCGCTCCTTGCCCCAGAAGTTCTTCTCGACCTCCGCGCCCTCGGGCTGCTTCGGATACTCCGGGACCGCGATCTCGGTCCACGTCGCACCGCGGTCGTCGGACCGGTGCAGCTTGACGCCGAAGTGACCGTGGTCGAGCGCCGCGTACCAACCGCCGCGCGGATCGGCCAGCGCGACCGAGACGTTGTCGCCGATGAAGTGACCCTTGGTGACGCTGCACGCGCCGCCGGTGGCCTGCGCTTCGAACAGACCCTTGCGAGTCGAGATCAGGATCGTGGACATCACTAGCCTCCGGACAGTGCTTGCATGACGTAGATCTCACTCGCGGCGCGAACGGGATCCGACAATCGATCCCGATCGACGATCTGCTGTCCGTCGATGAAGATCGACATGTGGCGGCGCAGCGAGCCTTGCTCGTCGACGATGTAGCCACGCAGTCGCGGGTTCTCCGCGAACACGACGGCGAGGACGGCGCGCACCGTGGCACCCTCGACCGTCTCCGTCGGACATTCGACGTGCCGGTTCAGATTCGGCGTGAACACCACGGTCGCCACGCGGGGAACCTACACGATCTTTCGTCGCGCACGCACTCCAGGTAACGATCGGGTATCTCCGGAAGACGGAGGTGTGTCGGTGTGCTCGTCGCGCGGGTACAGCGTGGTAGCTTGCCGGCGTGTTCGATGTTGTCGTTGCAGCGGATCTCGACTGGGGAATCGGCAAGACCGCCGGCCTGCCGTGGCCCAAGCTCAAGGGCGACCTCGCGCACTTCAAGCGGGTCACCACCGAAGCACTCGCGGGTCAGCGCAACGCGATCATCATGGGCCGCCGGACCTGGGAGAGCACGGAGGTCGCGGGGCGTCCGCTACCGCGCAGGCTCAACATCGTGATCTCGCGCAACATGCTGATCGCGCCCGAAGGCGTGGTCGCCGCGCGCTCGCTCGATGAAGCGCTCGACTCCGCGGCCGCCACGCGCGACATCGCATCGACGTTCGTCGTGGGTGGCGCGCAGATCTTTCGCGAGGCGTTCGCTCACTCCGCGCTGCGCTCGGTCTACCTGACCCGCGTCGAAGGTCGGTTCGGCTGCGATACGGTGATCCCCGACCTCGATGCGATGGGCTTTGTCACGACGCCGTGGGACGGTGCGATGCGCGACGAGGACAACCACGTGCGCTATCGCATCGAGCGCCTCGTTCGCGGCTGATCACGACGGCGCGCGCAGCTTTGCTTTCGTGGCGTCGCCGGCCGGGAAGCAAGCCTCGATATGGATCTCTGCTGACGTCGATCGCATCGTGAACAGCCGCACCCCCCGAGGGGGTTCGTCGTCATGGTTGCGCTCGCACCCCGCCCGGAAATCCATCACACCGCGATCGGGAACTTGATGAACGGCTCGTGGGTGTAGCCCTCGAGCGCCACGTCCTCGAACGTCATCTCGAGCGTCGGCTTGTTCGCGATCACGAGCTTCGGTAGCGCATGCGGCGTGCGCGCGAGCTGCGTCTTCACGCCTTCGACGTGGTTGAGGTAGATGTGCGCGTCGCCGAGTGTGTGCACGAAGTGCCGCGGTGACAGCCCGGTCTCCTGCGCGATCATCGACATCAGGAGCGCGTAGCTCGCGATGTTGAACGGCACGCCGAGCGCGAGGTCCGCGGAGCGCTGATAGAGCTGGCAGTCGAGCCACGTGTCGTGGACGTAGAACTGGAACAGCGCGTGGCACGGCGGCAGCTTCATCTTGGGGATGTCGGCCACGTTCCACGCGCTGACGATGATCCGCCGCGACATCGGGTTCGTCTTGATCGTCGAGATCACCTCGCTGATCTGATCGATCCCGGTACCACCCTCCCGAGCGCCGTGAGGCGCCCCCCAATGTCTCCACTGGTAGCCATAGATCGGCCCGAGCTCGCCGCTCTCATCCGCCCACGCATCCCAGATCGGCGTGTGCTGCTTGAGGTCATCGTTGATGTTGGTCGAGCCGCGAAGAAACCACAGCAGCTCGCGAACGACCGCCGGAAACAGGACCTTCTTGGTCGTGACCAGCGGGAACCCCTCGCGGAGGTCGTAGCGGGTCTGCGCACCGAACAAGGAGATCGTCCCGGTCCCCGTGCGATCGGTCCGGCGCTCGCCGTGTTCGAGGACGGTGCGGAGGAGCTCGAGGTACGGCCGCATCCCGGTGCTATAGCACCCGGCCATGACGCCGGATGTGTCCCCCCGCCCCGCGACGATCGCCGG
>JAYUYE010000300.1:0-1821 GCA_043752985.1 Myxococcales bacterium | reverse complement strand
AGAACGGTCTGTCGAACGCGCACTCACGCGGCTTCTCGAGCTTCCTCGGCTTCGACGGTGGTGACCGCGCGCTGCCCGATGCGATCCCGCGCAATCGCCCGGTTCGCGGCATGACGGCCGCGGAGACCGAGACGATCGGCCAGGCGATGCCGAATGTGTGGACGCCGGAGGGCGAGACCGTCTCGCCGAACCTCGGCCTCAACCTGATGGTCGGCGACACCCTGAAGCTCGGCGGCAAGCGCGTCGGCTATCTCGGCAGCGCGATGCTCAAGCGCGGCTTCACGGTCCGCGACGGTGAGTCGGGCCGGGTCGCGCTGGTCAACGGCCAGCTCACACAGACCGAGAGTCTCGACTACGCGGTCGGCACCGCGGAGTCCACGATCGGCGCGCTGGTCAACGCGGGCGTCGACCTGTCGCCGAACGACGAGGTCAGCATCCTCGGCCTCTACACCCACGTCGGTGAGGACGTCAGCTCGATCGCGAACGGCTACAGCGAGGCCGACGGCTCCGACATCAACACGTCGCGCCTGTCATTCGTGGAGCGCTCGCTCGCGTTCGCGCAGCTGCGTGGCAAGCATCACCTCAGCCGCGCGAAGCGAATCGAGCTCCGCTGGCAGGGCAATGTCGCGACCACGTCGCGCCACGAGCTCGATAGCCGCGACCTCATCTACACCGTCGACGCGACCAGCGGCCAGCGTCAGTACAAGGACCAGCCCGGCTCGGGCCAGCACTTCTGGCAGGTGCTCGACGACCTGTCGGGCGGCGGTGGCGCGGATCTCCGGGGCAAGGTCGGCAAGGCACAGCTCCACGCCGGCACGATGGTCCAGCTGACCACGCGCGCGCTCGGCGGCCGGCGGTTCCGCTACAAGTACGTCGGCAGCGACCCGATGGTGCGTGGCCTCGACGGCGAAGACATGTTCGACGACCAGCACGTCGGCCCCGAGTTCCAGCTCGAGGAGGGCACGCTCGAGGAGGACGCTTACCAGGCATCGCTCGGCACGTATGCCGCGTACGCGATGAGCGAGGTCGAGCTCGCCGAGAAGGTTCGCGTGATCGGTGGTCTGCGCTTCGAGCGCGCGTCGCAGGAGATGTCGAACGGGAGCCGCTACGCGATCGCCGGCCTCGAGCGCGACATCAGCCGCACCGACAACGACCTGATGCCAGCCGCCAACCTCGTGTACTCGCCCCGACCCGATATGAACGTTCGAGCGGCGTACAGCTACACGCTGACCCGCCCGCGGTTCCGCGAGCTCGCACCGTTCCTGTTCTTCGACTACGTCCGTCGCCGGGACATTTCGGGCAACCCAGAGCTCGCGACCACGCACATCCACAACGCCGACCTTCGCTGGGAGTGGTTCCCGCAGGACGACGAGGTGTTCGCGATCAGCGCCTTCTACAAGCAGTTCGTCGATCCGATCGAGCAGGTGATGCAGAACGCGAACGGCGATGCGACGTTCCGCAACGCCGACGGCGGCAACCTCATCGGCGCCGAGCTCGAGGCACGGACCTCGCTGGCCCGGATCAGCCCGGCGCTCAGCCGGTTCAAGCTCGGCACGAACGTCGCGGTCATGCGCTCGCGCGTCGAGCTCGGCAACGACCCGATGCTGCTCGTTCAGACCAACCGCAAGCGCGCGCTGTATGGACAGTCGCCATTCGTCGTCAACGTGAACCTCGGGTGGTCGCATCGCGAGGTCGCGGACATCAACCTCCTCTACAACGTGATTGGACCGCGGATCACCGACGTCGGCGTCGACGGTCTGCCGGACACGTTCGATCGTCCCGTTCATCGGATCGATATCGTTGCGGCCCGCGCGGTTCGCA
>JAYUYE010000299.1:0-1822 GCA_043752985.1 Myxococcales bacterium | reverse complement strand
CGCTGGTCGGCGCGTCCTTGCCGGTCAGCGTGCCGCGAAATGCGAGACCGCCGCTCGTTCCCTCGAGCCGGTCGAGAGCCGCGAGCGGATCGGTCGCTGACGTCGTGCGTGCGCGATCGATGTGACCACGCGCCTCGACGCGGCGACCGACGAGGACGCCGAGCACGAAGACGATTCCTACGATCATCGCGCCGCCGAAGAACAGGTAGAAGATCTGACGACCGTCGAGGCTGACCTCGACCTTGTCCTTGTAGAGCTCGGGCTCGCGGCTGGGCATGACCTCAGCGTCGAGAAACCCGGCGATCGGGGCAACAAAACGGCGGTCCGCCGTGCCCCCTTACTGGAGGATATTGATCTGGCCGAGCCCTTGAGGCTCGACCCGGAACACCGCACCGCGGGTCGACGGCTGCGTCGACGAGGTCGAGATGAAATCGCCCTCGTCGATGACCCAGATGCTGCCGGTCGGGCCGCGGACGACCTTGACCGGGTACGCCGCCTGGAGCGGCAGGATCAGCGGCGCGAAGCCGCCGGTCTGGCGCCACGACAGCTGGTATCCGGGGAACACGACCGGGACCCCGGTGCGGGTCCCCATGCGGTCGCGGACACAGCGGGCATCGCCCGGATACGTTGGATCGACCATGGTCAGGTTCAGCCCGCGGCTATGGAACACCACCGCCGGCGCCTGGCGCGTGGCCGTGACGCTCGCCGGGGTGCTCTCGGCACACGTGTCGTTTAGGTAGACGGGCTGCAGCTCGGTATTGGTGACCGTGGTCGAGCACGGGTTCGGGCCGAACGTGCCGTCGGGGCGGCGGCCGGTGCGCGGGTCCGCGGTCGGGTCGCACGGCGGCGGGTTGAGCGGAACGCGGCCGATCTCGAACGGATGCCCGGCCGGGTCGCGGATGCACTTGTCGGTGCTCGCCTCGCGAATCGTGGAATGGAGATATCCCGTCCGCGTGCCGACGACGGTGAATGCTTCGCTCGCGCGGAGCTCGTAGCGTTGCGGCGCGTTCACGCACGCCTGCGGCGGCGTCACGCCTTCCATGCAGAAGCCGGCGGAGCACACGCGACCGCTCGAGCAGGTCGGTGCCGTATCGCTACACCTCTCGAGGCAGCGCTTGCCGGTCTGGCCGGGACCATTGAGCGGCGCGCGCTCGGTGTCGACGGCGCACGTCCAGCTCCGCAGGTCGGCCGGCGTCTCGTTGAACGGCTGCACCGAGCTGGCGAGCTCCGTCGCGTAGTCCGCGAGCTGATCGCACTGCGCGTCGTCGACGCAGCCATCGACCGGCGTGGTGCGCAGGACGTTCTTGCGCGGCAAGAGGCGGAGCTCGCCGCTCGCCGAGCGACCGACCGTGTAGCGCCGCTGCGTGGTGAGGAAGTCGCGACACGCATCGGCGAGCCGATCGGCCTCGTCCTCGAGCATGCAGGCGCCGATACCGGCGACCTCGCTGTTCGGGTGCACGTAGCAGGTGTAGCCGAGCGGACACTCCGCATCACCGGCCGACGGATCGCAGCCGCGCAGCTGCACGATGTCGTACTGCTCGACGCCGGCCGCGCAGAACGGTGCGGTCTGATCGACGATCCGGAACCCGCCGCCGTCGACGAAGAACTGGGCGGTGCGCACCGCGGGACCATCGACGTCGGAGTCCGCCTTGTCCTGCGACAGCGACCCCTCCCAGGTCAGCGTCCAGGTCTCGTCCCGCAGCACGCGGAGATCCGGGAACACGAGATCACGAATTGCGTCCGGCGCGACGAACGATAGCTCGGAGACGGGCTTGGTCGAGTCGACGCCTTCACACAGCACCTGGCGCAGGTACGGGAGGAT
>JAYUYE010000298.1:0-4835 GCA_043752985.1 Myxococcales bacterium | reverse complement strand
TGGTCCCTCGCGCAGCACGGTTTGTGTGCCGAGCCATGGACCGACCGCGAGTGGAAGCCCGACACCGACACCTGCGATGCCGGCAAACGTCGAAGGGTTACTCCGATTGTCGGTCGACACGCCGCGCACGGTCAGCACGGCACCGACGCCCGTCGCGATCACGCCGACGATGAACGTCGCGAGGTTCGGTTCGGTCGAGATCTCGGTCCCGGAGACCGACTCGACGATCTCCTCGGTCGGACAATCGAGCGGCTCGACGAACCGCAAGGCGCCGGCATCGGTGAGCACGAGCGTGGGGCGACGCGCGATCGCGCCTTCCGGGTGCTGGATGCGCTCGATCTTGCCGGGCCGCGTGGTGTCGGTCTGCACCGTGTGGTGACAGGCGCTCGCGACGACTACCAACGCGATCCCACGGTGCATCGGCGCCACGATATCAGACGTGAGGTAGCGTGCGCTCGTGGAGGTCGATCTCGACGGTCATCCCGGGCTGCTGCTGCGGCCCGCCAAGGCGCGCTACCTCTACGTCCTCGCGCACGGAGCCGGGGCAGGGATGCGCCACGCGTTCATGACGGCGATCTCCGAGGCGCTCGCAGAGGTCGGCGTCGCGACGCTGCGCTGGGAATTTCCGTTCATGGCGGCCGGCAAGCCGCGCCCGGATCCGGCTCCGGTGGCGGAAGCCGCGGTTCGCGCGGTGTGGACCGCGGCGCGCGCTCGGTTCGGGGAGCTTGCGATGTTCGCGGGCGGCAAGTCGTTTGGCGGTCGGATGACCTCGCGCGCGCACGCCGCGGCGCCGCTCGAAGGAGTCCGCGGGCTCGTGTTCCTCGGCTTCCCGCTCCATCCGCCGGAGAAGCCCGCAATCGAGAGGGCCGAGCACCTCGCGGAGGCAACCGGGCCACTCTTGTTCGTGCAAGGCCGGCGGGATGACCTCGCGGACCTCAAGCTGCTGCGCCCCGTCGTCAAGAAGCTCGGCCCGCGCGCGACCCTCCACGTCGTCGAGCACGCGGATCACGGCTTCGCGGTGCTCGTGCGCTCCGGACGAAAACCTCGGCACGTTCTCGAAGAGATCGCGACCACGGTCGCAGCCTGGATGCAGAACGGCGGACGCAAAACCAAACCGCCTCGGCGGTGATATCGTTCGCGCCGTGTGGCAGAGCTACTCGGCGCGGCACGCAGCGCAGTTGATCGGGCTGCCCGAGTCCGCGGTGCGCAGTTGCATTCGCGATGGGCTGGTCGGCACACCGGGCGCGGTGCCGGCGCAGCTCTCGTTCCGTGATCTCTCGGCGCTGCGCACGGTCAAGGCCCTGGTCGATGCGGGACTGCCGCTGCCCCGCGTGCGCAAGGAGCTGACGAAGATCCAGCAGACGTTGCCGGCGGGGACCTCGCTCGCGGAGCTCACCGTCGAGGCGCGCGGCGGCGAGGTCTATCTGCGTGGAGCCAAGCTCGGGCTGGAGCTCGGAGGTCAGCTGTCACTTCCGCTCGAGCCACCGCCGGCCCCGCCGCCGGCCCCGTCCGGTGAGGTGCGCGAGCTCCCGCGGCCGCCCGACGCACCGGTGCCGATGGCCGTCGCGCCGGCGACCGCGGATCAATGGATTGCACGCGCCACCGAGCTCGAGGAGCGCGACCCGGCCGCGGCGATCGACGCCTATCGCCGAGCCTTGCGGCTGCGACCCGAGACGACCGAAGCGTGGATCAACCTCGGACGGCTGTTCGCCGAGAGCGGCGATTCCACCGCGGCGCACGACTGCTTCCGCAGCGCGCTCGATCTCGATCCCGCCGATGCGACCGCCTACTACAACCTCGGCGTGCTCGCCCAGGACGCCGGCACCGAGAGCGATGCGATCGCGCTGTACCGGCGGGCACTCGAGCTCGACCCCCAGCTGGCCGAGGCGCACTACAACCTCGCGACCTTGTTCGATCAGAGTGGGGACTCACGGTCCGCCATTCGACATATCAACGAGTATCGCAAGCTGACGCGGTAGCATCAGGACATGGACACCACCGCGTGGCTCGCCGAGCAGATCGAGGCGCACACCCCGGACAAGGAGTCCGATCCGCAAGCGGCGCACCGGATCGCGGAGGCCTACGCGGCCCTCGCGGGTGCACCTGCGCCAGTGTTCGGAATGCAGACGCTGCCGCCCGACCTCGAGAATCGTGATGCGCTGCGAGCCCGCGCGCTCGAGGTCATGAAGCAGTGGCTGGTGAAGGTCGATCCGGAGGAGAGAGAGAAGATCCGGCTCCAGCTCGCGGGCTACGGCATCGGCTCGCAGAAGTAGTCAGAGCGCGAGGCCCGCGAGACGGCGCTCGAGGAACCGGCGCTCGGGCTCGGATCGACGACGATCGCGAGGAATGCTCAACGCGTCGCGATCATCAGGTTTCCCGACCTCTCGAACACGATGACTCGACGATCCGCGCTGATCGATGGGTCGCTGTCTTCGCCCATCGGGCTGTTGAGCTCGACGACGGGTGCGGGCGATCCGAACGCGGTCGCGAGATCCGACCGCGTCGCGCGATACAGTTCGGTCCCGCCAGTTCGATTGCTGTGGAAGTACAGCTCGAGGGGATCGGAGGTGAACTCGGCGCCGCTCTCGGTGAGCGGGGTCTGCAGCGCGGTCATCACCTGGCCAGCGCTCCACGCCGCGACTGTCGACGCGCGGGTGTACATGAAGAGGTCGCGATCGCTTGCCGAGAGCTGGCGCGTGGTCGACGCCGAGAGGCCATCTGGTGAGATCGCCGGATTGAAGTCGAACAGCGCGCTCGACAGCGCGGCCTCGTGCACGGGCACGCCGAACGCAGACTGTCGATCGGGGCGGGTCGCGCGGTAGATCTGACCGTCGCGGGCGAAGTAGAGCGTGAGATCGCCGGCGCTCAGGTGCGGTGACGTTTCCGTCGCCATGGTCGACAGCTCGGCGACCAGCGTCGGCGCACCGAAGTCCACCGCGACCGATGCGCGCGTCGACCGGTACACGTCGTGGATCCCGCCGCCGGCAGGCCGATCGGTCGCGAAGAACAGCTCGAGACCGTCGCTGCTGATCGCCGGATCCGTCTCGATCGCGGCCGTGTTGATGGCGGTCAGGGCGGCCGGCGCACTCCACGCGCCAAGCATCAGGGCGTCGACCGGTAACGCGTCGCTCGCGTCGTGGGCGCCATCGCCCGGTGACGCGTCGAAGGGGAGCGCGCCGCACAGGTTGCGGACCTGATCGCAGAGCTGACCCTCCGGGCAGTCCCCCGACTGCGAGCAGCGCACGCCGGTTGGGACGACGGGCTCGTAGCACCCGCCGAGCGCCACGAGCATGAGCGCAAGCCGCATCCCCCGAGCGTATCAGGCTGCGGTCAGCTGAAGCCGAGTAAGCGGCCGCCCTGGTAGACAATGAAGCTGACGACCCAGGCGAGCGCCGTCATGTAGGTGAACAGGAACAGCGGCCAGCGCAGACCACCCGTCTCGCGGCGGACCACGGCAAGCGTGCTCATGCACTGGCACGCGAGCGCGAAGAAGATCATCAGCGACAGGCCGACGAGCGGTGTGTACGCACGGGTGCCATCGGCCTTGGTCGCGCTGCGCAGCTTGTCGCGGAGAGGCTCCGAACCCTCGTCCGCGTCGGCTCCGACCGAGTACACGATGCCGAGCGTCGACACGAATACCTCGCGCGCGGCGAAGGCACCGACGATGCCGACGCCGATCTTCCAGTCGAAGCCGAGCGGCGCGATCGCCGGCTCGATCGCATGGCCGAGCCGGCCGCCGTAGCTATTGGCGAGCTGCAGTGCAGAGCGCTCGGCGTCGAGCGCTTGCTTCGCGTCAGGGGTCTTCGCGCGCTCGACCAGCGCGGTGTAGTCCGGCGAGCCCTCCGGAAGCTCGCGAGGGAAGTAGAGCAGGGCCCACAGCGCGATCGAGCACACGAGGATCACCGTGCCGGCCTCGCGAAGGAACATCGCCGACTTGCTCCACATCGCGCGCAGGACGTCGCGGCCGCGCGGCCAGCGATACGGTGGGAGCTCGATCAGGAACGGGAGGCGCTTTGCCTTGAGCGGCTTTAGCGTCTTCGACATGACCCACGCCGCGGCGAGCGCCATGGTCACGCTGAACACGTACATGCCGACCATCAGGAGACCTTGGGTCAGCGCGGAGCCGGGGATCAGGGCGGCGATCACGAGCGTGTACACGGGCAGTCGCGCCGAGCACGTCATCAGCGGCACGACCATCATCGTCAGGATGCGATCGCGGCGGCGCTCCATCGTGCGAGTCGCGAGGATCGCGGGAATCGCGCACGCGAACCCCGACAGCATCGGCACGAACGCACGCCCGTGCAGGTTCATCGATCGCATGATGCGATCCATCAGGTAGGCGATCCGCGCGAGGTAGCCGCAGTCCTCGAGGAAGCCGAGGAACAGGAACAGCAGCAAGATCTGCGGCAAGAACACGAGCACGCCGCCGACGCCGGCGATCAGACCGTCGCACACGAAGTCGGTGAGGATGCCGTCGCCGATCCAACTGCGCAGCTGGTTGGCGATGCCCTCGAACGCGGCCTCGATCCAACCGATCAGAGGATCGGCGCCCCAGAACAGCGCCATGAACACGATGCCCATGACGCCGAGGAACGCGACGAAGCCGATCGCGCGATGCAGGAGGAACCGATCGATGCGCTCGGTGCGGCTGCGATCCGGCGCCCGGCGCACGAGCTTCGGGATCTCGCGATCGAGCCATGCCCAGCGTGCGAGCACGGCCTCGTCATCGATCGCGCGCTCCAGCTTCCGCGCGGTGACGGCCGCACGCAGCTTGTCGGGCACCACGAGCTCGTCGTCCTCGGTCGATCCAGTGCGCGGCTCGAGGCAGAGCAGGC
>JAYUYE010000297.1:0-1826 GCA_043752985.1 Myxococcales bacterium | reverse complement strand
TTCGCCATCGGTCAGGAAGACATACGTGCCCGCGATCGAGAGCAACGCCGAGAGCCATCGGATCGCCTGTCGATCACGCGGCCGGCGTGCCGCCTGCGCGTCGGGCCGCAGCTTGTCGAGGATCTCGCGGACGTCGCGCGGATTCATGGTGACCGCCTCAGCGCAGCAGCAAGGTCGGCATCCGCGCCAACCGCTGCTCGGTCTGGTGCTGCACCGAGATCACGTGCTCGGGGAACGGCGTCACGACATGCATCGTGACGCCGTCGGGGCGCGGCGTGAACGTCACGGTCGTCCCATCGTGGATGATCGGGCAATGTCCGATCGTCCCCGGACCACCGTGATCGCCGGAGTGTTCCGATCGACCGGTCGGGGCAGCCAGCTGCGCATGCAATGCTGCGAGCTCGAGGATCTGAGTGCGCGCTAACGGGTCCGGCGACGTGATGATGACATTGACACCGTCGGGGCGTCGTACGATGCGCGTGGTCGCGAACTCGACGGAGGAGGGACAGTTCAGCATTCGATGCTCGATCGCGCCGGTCATCTGCCATGGGGCGGGTGGAGGCGTCGGCGGTGGCGCCGAGGCACAGGCTGCGAGGGCAATGACGAGTGTCGACGACCTCATCGGACATCTTCCGAGGGCAGAAGCTCCGTGAGCCGCATGCGTCCCGGGCGCGCGTGGTCGCTGCAGAACCAGCTGTTTCCGTCCGTGACCTCGCGGCGCTCCACACAGGCGGTGCACTGGCGCGGCGCCTCGATTCCTCCCCCAGTGGATGCGACGACGAGCGTCGGGCACCGAGCCCGCTCCAGGTGGAGATCGGGATCTTCGTGCCGCGCGGCTTGATCGATCGCGTGCTCGATGACGATCTCCGCGGATCCGGACCGGTCGAGTGCGGTCACGCTGCGGTACCGGTGGGTGGGGCGGGTCGGGTCGGAACATCCATGGTCTATCTCGGTGCATGTGTCGTGCCCTCGGGAACGAGGTTGCATCGCGCAGGGTCTGCGCTCCGATCGAGCGCAGTGCAGTTCCCTGCGTGTTCGTGAGCGTTCCGCGGCGTCCCGCCCCGGCACTCGCCTCACGACAGCGTTCATTCCCTCCAACCTCGACACCGCCGCCGCCACGGTGCAGTCAGCCCGGGTCCGTCACCTCGTTGTCGTCGACGACGGTCGCGTGACCGGTGTTCTCTCGCAGCGGGACCGCAGCGGCGAGTCCGAACCAAAGTCCGATCAACGCAAGCACCATGGTAGAAGCCGGCCTGGTTCGCACGGGTCGTATCCCTGAGCAGGAGCACGGACGACGACACGACCCGGACGAGACACGCATCCACTCCATTGGCACGAGGTGTGCGTTCGATTCGCTGATGCTGACAAAAACGGACGAACTGAAGAACCGGGTCGAAGCCAAGCGTCATGAGCTGCAAGCTCGGATGGCCGAGCTGAAGGCGGATACACGTGCAGAAGCTGCCGAGATGCGCGCTTCGATCAAGAAGCGCCTCGACGAGGCCGAGGAAGCGGTCAAGGACGGCTGGGACAAGCTCTCGGATGCCGTCGCATCCAAGCTGAACAAGTGGCTCGACAAGGACTGAAAGCTTCGTGACGAGCGGCTCGGACGGTCGAAGGTTCGGCGCCGCGCGCGCTGCGCAAGGTCGTCACCTCGATGAGGCCGCATGATCTGCGCGGGCGCGGTCGGAGGGCGCATCCGTTGCGCCATCTCCGCAGTTCCTCGGGGCGCGGCGTGGGTGAGCCGCTTGCATGATCTCGCCCCATGACGGACTTCGTGACGCGCCGAGAGCACATGGTCGACCGCCAGATCAGGGCGCGTGGCGTCC
>JAYUYE010000296.1:0-1827 GCA_043752985.1 Myxococcales bacterium | reverse complement strand
GCGCTGGCGCTGGCACGAGCACGCGTGGCCAATCTTCAATGTCGCCGATGCCGCGCTGCTGATCGCCGACAGCCTCGTGGGGAAGCGTCGCCGCCTGGCCGCCTGACCGGTACACTGGCGGCATGAAGACCGCCGCGACCATCGCCCTTGTCCTCGGGGCCTGTTCGGCGGGCAGCGACGACGCGTTCCCGATCGCGCCAGGGGGTGGGGCACCTCCGGTGATCACACCCGCGCCGGACGGTGCGCCGCTCGATGCGAGCCGCGACGATGGATCGGTGATCGCCGCACGCGTCTGCGTGGTCACCGATCCGCGCACACCGGGCGCGTGTGCGGTCGGCAACGCAGGGGGAATCATGGTCACGCTCGGTCCGAGCACCGCGACCACGGCGATGGATGGCTCGTTCACGATCGCTGCTCCGTCGACGTCAAACCTCGTGTGGGGGGTGACGGCGGCCGGCTTCGTCCCGACCGTGATGCCGCTCGGCACCGTGCACGTGCTGCCGGTGCTGACCGCCCTGCGCTACAGCGAGCTGGTGCTCGACAACGGCGCGGTCGTGCAGGCGGGGCAGGGCTCGCTGTTCGTGCGCGTGGTCAGTGGCGGTGCCTCCGCTGTCGGCGTCACCGCGACCGTCGAGCCAGCATCGGTGTTCGGTCCGCTGTACGACGGAGGCAGCGCGGTGATCTGGGATCGCGACGCGACCGGTGGCGGCGGCATGGTCTGGATCCCCGATGTGCTCGCAGGCACGGCGACGCTGACCTTGACCGGACCGTCGACGCCCCCGGTCACGCTTGCGCTGCCGGTCGTCGAAGGCGCGATCACGTTCGGCACCGTCGCCGTTCCCTGATCGAGTCCTAGCGGGCCGCGAGTGCGTCGAGCGCGGCGACCCAGCCCGCCGCCTTGGTCTCGGTCTCTGCGAGCTCGGCCGCCGGATCGGAGTCCGCAACGATGCCGCCGCCGACGTGGATCCGGAGCTCGTTGCCCGCGAGCACGCCGATCCGGATCGCGATCGCGAGGTCGAACGAGCCATTGGCACCGAAGTACCCGAGTGCGCCGCAGTACGGGCCGCGCCGCGCCGGCTCGAGCTCGTCGATCAGCTCCATCGCGCGAATCTTCGGTGCACCGGTGATCGATCCGCCGGGAAACGTCGCGCGCAAGAGCTCCGCGTAGCCCGTACCCGGCCGCGGTCGCGCGCTGACGCGCGACACCTTGTGATAGAGCGCCGGGAGCTCCACGACGTAGCCCAGCTCGTCGACGACGACGCTACCGGTGTCCGCGATTCGACCGAGGTCGTTGCGCTCGAGGTCGACGATCATCAGATGCTCGGCCGCATCCTTCGCGGAGGCCGCGAGCTCGTCGGCGCCGGTCGGAGTCCGCGGTCGCGTGCCCTTGATCGGGCGGGTCTCGATTCGATCGCCAACCGAGGCGAGGAAGCGTTCGGGCGATCCGGAGATCACGGTGACGCCATCGGCCTCGATCACGGCGCCGTACGGAGCGGGTGCCACATCGACGAGCGCCGCGTAGAGCGCGAGTGGATCGCCCGGCGCGGTCATCCGGGCGACCAGCCGACGCGCGAGGTTGACCTGGTAGACGTCGCCGGCCAGAAGGTAGTCACGAATCCGCTCGACCCGCGCGATGTGGTGATCGCCGTCGTCGTCGGCGACGAGCGGTGCGAACCGTGGCGGCAACGTCGGGCGTGCAGGGCGCGACAGCTGATCGGCGAGGCGAGCGCGCGCGCCGGTGTCATCACCGATCACCTCGTGCTCGTTCGCGCCGTCCCAGCGCGCGACCGCGCCGTACGCGCCAAGCCACAGATCGGGGCTGTCCTT
>JAYUYE010000295.1:0-1827 GCA_043752985.1 Myxococcales bacterium | reverse complement strand
CCGCTCGGTCTTTTGCTCCTGGCCGGGCTCGCTCCCGCGGTTGCGGTCGCCCACGTCCTGATTCACGGGGTTGGCTTTCGCGCTTGTCTTTGCCATGGGCTGATCAGTTGCAGCGCATGTGCCGCAGCGCCTCGGAGATTCGCGCAGTATGAAGGGGCATGGCCCGCCTCGATCCCCATTCGTACGCCGACGACACGCAGGCAGAGACTACGTCGCTGTCGCTCACTGCGCGCGTCGATTTTGCGACAAAGACGCTCCACGCCGAGGTCACGCTCACCTTGAAGCAACCGAGCCAGGGTCCGTTTGACCTCGATACCCGGGACCTGACGATCGAGGCGATCACCGACCAGGGCGGCCTCGCGTTGCCGTTCGTGGTCGCCGCACCGGAACCGATCCTCGGGGCACGCCTCACGATCACGCTGCCCCGCGACACCCGCGCGGTTACGATCCAGTACCGGACGTCGCCGGAAGCCTCTGCACTGCAGTGGCTCGAACCCGCGCAGACGATGGGTGGGCAGCACCCGTTTCTGTTCAGCCAGTGTCAGGCGATCCACGCGCGCTCGGTCGTTCCGCTACAGGACACGCCGCGCCTGCGCATCACGTACGCCGCGAAGCTCACCGTTCCGCGCGAGCTGACGGCCGTGATGGCCGCCGCACACCGTGGCCGCGAGCTCCATGGCGCGACGGCCGTCGAGTCCTTCGAGATGCCACAGCCGATCCCGCCGTACCTGATCGCATTCGCGGTCGGCGACCTCGCGTCTCGCGAGATCTCGGATCGATCGCGCGTGTGGGCCGAGCCTGGAATGCTCGATCGCGCCGCGCACGAGTTCGCCGGCGTCGAGGCCATGATCGCCGCGGCGGAAGCGCTGTTCGGGCCGTATGACTGGGAGCGGTTCGACATCCTCGCGATGCCACCCTCGTTCCCGTACGGCGGGATGGAGAACCCGCGGCTCACGTTCATCACGCCGACGGTGATCGCCGGTGATCGCTCGCTCGTCAGCGTGATCGCCCACGAGCTCGCGCACTCGTGGACCGGCAACCTCGTGACCAACGCGAACGCCGAGCACTTCTGGCTCAACGAAGGGTTCACCGTCTACGCCGAGCAGCGGATCCTCGAGACCCTCGACGGTGTGGATAGCTCGGAGCTTGCCGCAGCGATCGGCCGGCGCGAGCTCGAGGAATCGATCGCGCGGTTCGCGAAGCAACCGGAGCTGACCCGGTTGCGCACGCAGCTGACAGGCATCGATCCCGATGAAGCGTTCTCGCACGTGCCGTACCAGAAGGGCTATTTCTTCCTGCGCGCGCTCGAGGAGACCGTCGGCCGCGATGCGTTCGTCGGCTGGCTGCGCAGCTACCTGCACGCGTTCCGGTTCGGGGCGATCACCACGACCGACTTCGAGGCGCACTTCGAGGCGGCGCTGCCGGGTGTGCTCGCGAAGGTCGATGCGCGCGCCTGGATCGACGGCGAGGGCATCCCCGCGTCGGCGCCGAAGCCGCAGTCGACTCGACTCGCCGCGATCGAGCGCCTCGGCGGAGCGCTCCCCGCTGCCGACGTCGCCGCGAGCTGGTCGCCGATCGAGTGGTGGCTCTATCTGGAGTCGGTACCGCGGCCAGCGAGCGCCGAGCTGTGCGCTGCACTCGACCAGCGGTTCGAGCTGACGGCGAGCACGAACTACGAGGTGCTCGTCGCGTGGCTGACGCTCGCCCTGCAGTCCGGCTACCACTCGATCGTGCCGCGGGTCGAGGAAGTCCTCGCCGCCGTCGGGCGAATGAAGTTCCTGCGCTCCCTGTACACGGCACTTGCACGGGACACGGCGACGCGAGCGG
>JAYUYE010000294.1:0-4844 GCA_043752985.1 Myxococcales bacterium | reverse complement strand
GCGCGTGCTCCGGGGAATTGCACCGACCACGACGCCGGCAAGCCGAACATCGGAGCAGCCGAGGCAATGCCGTAGGCGTAGTACGAGGTCGCATCGCCAGCCTGGTCGCGCGCGTAGCCGAACAAGCTCGCCGCGACCTCTTCGACCGTTGCATCTGCGATGTCGGCGCGGACCCACGACCACAGCTTCGGATCGCGCTCGCCTTCCCAGGTCAGCTGAACCGGGCGCAGCGAAGTACGCCCCTTGGCCGTGACGGAACCGTCCGGGACGACCTCCGCGATACCGGGCGGTACGAGCCCGCGCGCGACGATGCGATCGAGAGGCGACGAGGTGATCAAGTCCTTCGCTTCGATCCGAAGGGACTCGTGCTTGGCCTGCTTGGCGCGCGCGTTCGTGGCGTCGATGAACCGCTGGGTCATGCGGACCACCGATGGCACCAGCGCGGATTGCACGAGCTGACCGATCCGGAGACCGACCACGGGCAGCCAGTGCTTGCTCGGCGCGAACACCTGACGATCATCCTTGGTCTGGATCGGGAGCAGGCCGGAGATCTCGTCATGGATGTGTAGCGGATAGAGCAACGCATCGAGCTGCGAGAGATTGATGTCCCCCGCCTTCGCACCGGTCATCACCGTGTCGCGGAGGGCGTCGACCACAGAATCGGCGAACGCGTGCGGTCGGAGCCATGTGAACTGTTCGGTGGCCGCCGGCCACGACGTCTGATGCAGGTGAGAGCGAACGGCGCTCCAGACCGGGTTGCTGTTCGTCTGGAGGTAGAGCCGCGTCGCTTCGCGTGGGACTTCCCGTTCCTTTGCCTCGTGCTGCGTGGTCGCGTGCGGCGCAGCATTGTTCTCGCTCTCGGACGCGAGCTGCAAAACGTCCATCGGCTGCGGTTTCGCCAGTAGGGCGATGCTTGGACCGGTCGCAAGGGGCGCGATGTTCGCGGTCGCGGTCGCATCGCGGTTGGCGACCAACGGCGTGGTGGGCTGCTGAACGATCGGCTTCGGAACACGGGCCGCGCGGATCGCTTCGCGCCTGCGGGCACCGTCCAGAAAGGCGACCAGGTCGTTGAATCGCTCCTGTTTGATCCGCACACCGGGCGCAAGAGCGAGCGCCAGCGGATCGTTTGGCTCCTGCCTCTTCAGGCGACTGCCTAGCACGCGGCTCTCTGCAGCCGAGAGCTGCCCCAATTCGGCCTTGAGGGCGGCCATCTTCCGCGCCCATCCGTCGCGCGCGCTTGCTTCCATCGGCGCGGTGACGATCGCCAGGATCTCGGTCTCGCGCGACACGGGATTCCAGCCGAGCGGCGGTTCTCTCAGCGTACTCGCCAAGCGCTCGTGTTCGGCGAGCGTCTCTTCGGCAATGGCGAGCTGCGCGTCGGTCTCGGGCTTCGCGTCGATCGCGAAAGCGCGCGCCCTCTGGTGTGCTTGGCGAGTCGCCGCGACCTGCCGGTCGAGCGCCTGCTTCGCTTCCTGCCATCGCTTCGGGTCGTTCTTGGCGGTGGCGTGCCGGACCGCTGCGACCGCGTGTTCGAGCGCCGCGACATCGTGCGCGAGCCTGGTCACCCGATCACCGGCTTGCTCGGCCGCGGTGCGTGGGACCGGTGCGGGCGTCTCGGCGTACGTCCGCGGTGCAAAGCTGCCGTCGAACCCACGCTCACGCGATGCGTACTCGCCCATGATGGGCGGCCTATCGGCAGTTGTAGGTTGCGGTTGCGCACGCAAAAAACACCATGCAGATCGGGTGCATAGCTCCGGCCCTTCGGCGGGTGCCGGTCGACGCCAGACGCGGTGGTGTTGGGGTCAGCCCGCACGCACAGAGCGCGGCGCGGTTCGCCTCGGTCAAGCAGCCGAAGCGGAACGACGTCCGCCGGTCGATGACCAGCGTTCGAGGAGCGGCAGCAGATCGCCGGGGTGCTCGCGCAGCGAAGTGATCGAAATGTGGAACGAACGCGACACCAACTCGATCCCGAGGGCCTGCGTCGAGCCTGCAAGCGTCGCGGCCGACGTTCCACACACTGAGGCACTCGTTCGGAACCCCCGCCGCGTTGTTCGGCGTGAACCCGTGGCGGTTGCAGGCGTGGCTCGGCCCGCGCGATCTCCCCGACGTTGTGTGCGACGCCTGCAGCGGGATCGCGGATCCCGATCGGCGCGTGCTCGCGATGCTCGGCGCGCGTGGCACCCTCGTGGCAGCAGACGGCACCACGCGGAACGAAAACGCTGAACGTTCAGTAGCTTAGTTCGTGCGATCGGGGGGACTCGAACCCCCACACTGTGAAGTACTGGCACCTGAGACCAGCGCGTCTACCATTCCGCCACGATCGCGAGGGGGCGAGAGCAATGCCATAGGGGCGCCGGGATCACAAGGGTTGCGCCCACTCCCGGGCCGTTTTCTGAATGGGGGCAAGGAGTTGGTCTGAACGCTGCTTTACTCGCCAAAGAGGGTGGGTCTACCATCAGCCAGCGGGTCTGAGTTTGCGATGGCAAAGCTGATCGTCATCTCCGGGGAAGAGCGGCAGGAGTTCGAGCTCGCCGCTTTCAACACGATTGGCCGGCATCCGGACAACACGATCCAGATCCTCGATCGGATCATCTCGAAGGAGCACGCGCAGATTCAGCGTGCCGCCGACGGGCGCTACCTGCTTCGCGATCTCCGCTCGCTGAACGGCACGTTCATGCGTGGTGAGCGCGTCGCCGATCACTACCTCACCGACAACGACGAGTTCACGATGGGCTCGACGCGCATCGTGTTCGTCGACAAGCCGAAGGCAGACGACGTTCTGCAGCGCGTGACGATCGCGCCGGGCCTGACCGAGAGCCACATCCGCGGCCGTATCCAGGCGAACACCGGCGACTTCATGCCGGAGCGCCAGATCGCCGACGACAAGAACCTGCGCCGCGACTACGAGCGGCTTCGCATCGGTCACGAGCTCGCGCGCGCCGTCGGTAGCGAGCTCGACCTCGACAAGCTGCTGCCGAAGATCCTCGACAAGGCGTTCGAGCTCGTCGGCGCCGATCGCGGCGTGATTCTCCTGTCCGACGACAAGAGCAGCGAGCTGATCCCCCGGTTCGTGAAGACGCGTTCGGGCAAGAGTGACCCGAACATCGTGCTGTCGAAGACGGTGATGTCCGAGGTGATCAACAACAAGGCGGCCGTGCTGTCGTCCGATGCGACGATGGACGCCCGGTTCTCCGGCGCGCACTCGATCATCATGCAGGGCATCCGCTCGACGATGACGCTGCCGCTGCTGCACGCCAACGAGCTGCTCGGGATCATGCACCTCGACTCGCTGTTCACCTCGAATGCGTTCACCGAGAAGGATCTGCAGATCTGTACCGGCATGGCCTCGCAGGCCGCGATCTCGATCCAGAACGCGCGGCTCGCGACGCGGATCAAGAGCGAAGAGCAAACGCGCGCTCAGATCTCGCGACTGATTCCGCCGAGCGTCGTCGAGCAGGTCCTCAAGGGCGAGCTCGTGATCGAGAAGGGCGGCCGCGTCACAGAGGTGACGATGCTGTTCTCCGACATCCGCGGCTTCACCACGATGTCGGACGGTCGCCCGCCGCAGGAGATCGTCAATACGCTCAACGAGTACTTCGAGGTGATGGTCGACATCCTCTTCCAGTACTCCGGCACGCTCGACAAGTTCGTCGGTGACGAGATCATCGGCCTGTTCGGCGCGCCGATCGCGATCGAGGACGCGCCGTTCAAGGCGGTCTCGTGCGGCGTCGGCATGATGCAGGCGCTCGAGGAGTTCAACCGCACGCGCGCCTCCGAGGGTCAGACCCCGATCCGCATCGGTATCGGCATCAACACCGGTAACGTGATTACCGGGTCGATCGGCTCGACCCGCGCACTGCAGTACACCGCGATCGGTGACGCGATGAACGTGGCCTCGCGCCTCGTCAACGTCGCCGGCTCGGGCGACATCATCATCTCCGAGGACACGATGCGGCACGTCGTTGGCCGCGTCGAGGCGACGGAGCTGCCGCCCGTCAAGGTCAAGGGTAAGGCGGAAGCGCTCAAGGTCTTCCGCGTGACCGGTCTGCGGAACACCGCGACGCCCGTGCCCGGCGAGTGGTCGGGCCCGACCAACGGCTGAGCGCGCTACGGTCGCGCGCGATGCTTGCGCAGTAGCGCCTCGATCGCGGGGAGCTTGGCGCCCGCTGCACCGGCAACGCACGCTCCCTCGGTGGAGTTGCACATCTCGCCGGTCGGACAGTCGGAGTTGTACGCGCACGGCAGTCCGACGCAGCACGCGTCGAGGTCACACCGTGAAGGAAGCGAAGCGGACCATGAGAATCTCCAGAAGGTTGATGCTCCTGGATGCAGGTCCGCACGGGTCGTCGCGCTCGAACTCCATATTACAGAAATAAACAGCATTCACGCGACGTTACGTGTGACCGCCGACAGCTCTGTTCACTTCGGGCGCATCGACGCGCACGCGGCCACGATCGGCGCTGCGTCTTGATCGGCCTGAAGCTGTAGCTGGCAGCTCACGGTGCCCGTGGGCGTGCGGAGCACGGACGTCACCGTGCGAAGCATCATCGGCTTCTCCGGCGTCCCAAAGTTTGTGTCGTAATCGAACAGAAAGCCGCCCGAGGGCAGCTGCTTCTCCTCACGGATCTTGGCTCCCTGGACCAAAGCCTCGCGCGCCTCGGCCAGGGTAGCGGCCGGCGTGCGCTCGCGGCGCAGGATCACGCCGTCCATGCCCGACATGATGGCGACCTCGCTCTCGCCCCGCTTCTTGACGGACCAGTTCCCAGGCACGGTCAGCGTGACCCCGAGATCGTCGACCGTCACATCCTGGGGTTTAGACGAACAGCTCGAGAGCAGGACCAGGG
>JAYUYE010000293.1:0-1833 GCA_043752985.1 Myxococcales bacterium | reverse complement strand
GGGCGAGGGCCGAGGCGTCAGGATCGGAGTCAGGGAGCTACTGGATGCCGGCAGGCACCGACCAGAACGGGCTGATGTTGTCGGCCTTGATGTCCTGGCCGGGCAACCACATCGGCGGCGCACTCGGATCGATGCCGCCGGTCAGCTTGTTCTTCGCGATCGCGCCGAGCCACAGCTGCTTGCACTGCAACACGCCGTTCGCGATGCACGATGGGTCGCTGTTCCCAGCGGTGACGCGGTGGCCGTAGTTGCGCTGGCTCGAGAATACGACCCAGTAGTAGTCGTTCGAGGCCGTCGGCGCCCAGTGCGGCCAGGTGATGTCGCTATCGACGTAGCCACCGTTGAGCGCGTTGAGGTCGGTGATCAGCGTGCCATCTGCGGACGCGAGCATCAGGCGCTGGCCGGCCGTGTGCGCCGGGTTTGCGCGCCAGTGGGTACGCGCCGCGTTGAACACGACGAGCTTGCCGTCGGGCGAGTAGCTCGGAAAGAAGAAATTCGAGAACGTGCCGTGGGGTAGCGTGATCGGCTGATTGACGAGGTACTGCGGCGCACCGAACGTGTGCATGCCGTTCGCGTAGGCATACGACATCGTGGCGATCGCGCCGCCGTTGAGATCGATCCACTGGCCGGGGTTCGCGCCACTGGTGTAGACGATCTGGTTGCCGTCGGGCGCCCAGTCGGCCATCAGCGCAGACCGCGTGCCGGCGCCGCCGCCGGGCGTGGTGTTCGCGACCGCCGCGAGGTTCGACGGGATCGCCGCGCCGCTGTCCGGATCGTAGAGGCCGAACGTCGCGTCGTTGCGCGTGACGAGCGCGACCGACTGCGCATCCGACGGAAACGGATTGCCGACCGGAGCAAACGTCGTGAACGAGCCGCGAATCGTGAGCGAGTCCGCGTTGACGACCTCGTTCCATTGCTTCGTCAGCGCGTCGTACTTCATGAAGCCGATGCCGATGTCGCCGCAGCTGCCGGCGACGCACCGGCTGTACCCGATGCGGTTGCCCGAGCGCGACACCGAGTGACACGACGTGCAGCCGCCCTTGACCACGCTCGGCGCCGCGAGCGAACCGAACGTCTGGCTCATCACGTTGCCCTGGGATGATGCCCAGTAATAGATCGCGGTCTTGTCGATGTTGTCGTTTGACATCGTGAGGGTCGCCGACGGCGACGCGAACTTGGTTGCGGGCGCGGTCTGCGAGAGACCCTCGACATGGATCGCGAGCTGCTCGCCCGCCGAGCTCGTGGTGATCGCGTCCCAGTCGGCGACGCCGAGCATCGCCTCGAGGCTGGTGGTGTAGATGTCGATCGAGAGAAACGTCGACGTCATGGTGACGTGAAACAGGTCATTGCCGCCGGCCGCGTACTGGACCTCGATCGGCGGGATGTTGCGCGGAGAGACGGCCTTGTCGATCGGATACTCGATCGTCGGCGTGCGGCTGGGGTCGGCGGTGACCGTCGCGCCGGTGAACAGGCCGGCTGCGTTCGCCGGCGTGCCGGGGGTGATCACCTCGCCGGTCAGGTTGACCGCGAGCTGCGCGCTGGCGCCGACCGTGCCGCACCCCGCCGACACCGTGGTCTTGCCGCCGCGCGGTCCGACGGTGACGGTCGCGTCGGTGAACGTCCCGAACGCGGAGTCGATCGCGAGCGCGCACAGATGCGTGATGTCGGTGCGCTTACCTTCGAACACGCCGTTGACGACGTATTCCTGCGTTGCGGTGCCACCGAGCGCGACGGTCAGCGTCGCCTGCGGAGGATCGATCTCGATCGATTCGTACTCGGCGGGATCCTCGAAGTCATCGCCGGTGGACCGACGGCCACACGCAGCACAAGCCA
>JAYUYE010000292.1:0-4850 GCA_043752985.1 Myxococcales bacterium | reverse complement strand
ACGAGCGCGAGCTGGTGCGCCGACTCGAGGAGATGCTGGCGCGCACGCAGCAGTGGCCCCAGCTCGTCACGATCTACGAGGACGTGATCGCGCGTGGGGACGACGACGTCCGCCGCGAGGCACTGATCAAGCGCGCGCGGTTGCTCGAGGATGGCCTCAACGACCCCAAGCGCGCGATCGAGGGCTGGCGCGAAGTGGTGCAGGCGACCGAGGGCGGCGGTACGCCGGTCGTCGAGCATGCATATCGCGAAGCGGTCGATCAGCTCGAGCGGCTGTACCGCACCGGCAACCAGTGGACCGACCTCGTCGATCTGTTCGAAGCGCGGCTGTCGCGCTCCCAGAACCCAATGGAGACCGCGGATCTGCGGCTCCGTCTGGCCGATGTTCTCGAAACCCAGGTCGGCGATCTCAGCGCAGCGCTCGATCAGCTCGAGCACGTGATCGCCGAGGGCCGGCTGTGGGAGCGCGCCGTGGGCTCCCTCGAGCGCCTGGTGATTCACGAGGAGCATCGCGAGCGGATCGCCGAGCTGCTCGAGCCCGTCTATCGCGATCAAGACTGGTGGCAGAAGCTCGTCGTCATCCTCGACGCGAAGCTCGACTTCATCCGTGATCCGGCCGACCAGATCGCCGTGCTCCAGGAGATCGCGAAGATCCATGAGGAGCGCGACGGTGCGCTCGACCTCGCGCTACAGGCGCTCGCTCGCGCCTGGCGGATCGACGTCGCCGACGACGAGAGCCTGATGAAGCTGATGTCCCTCGCCAGCAAGCTTGGCGCCTGGGACGACGTCGTGTCGACCCTCGAGGAGGGTGCGTCCGCGGCGCCGAACCAGGATCTCGCAGCCGGCCTGTGGGCACGTGCGGCAGAGATTCATGAAGGCCAGCGTCGAGACCTCGTGCAGGCGATCCGCGGCTGGCGCAAGGTCGAAGAGGCCCGGCCCGACGACGTGGTCGCGCTCGCCGCGCTCGATCGCTTGCTCGCGAACGCCGGCAAGGTCGACGAGCTGGTCAAGGTCGTCGCGCGCCGTGCCGAGCTCTCGGAGGATGCCGGCGTCCGCCTCGTGCTGCTGCACCGGGTGGCGGCGCTCTACGACGAGGTGCTTGACGATCGGCCCGCCGCGATCACGGCGTATCGCAACGTGCTCGCTCTCGACGACAGTGACCTGACGGCGCTCGATGCGCTCGAGGGCCTGTATCGGGACGTGAACGACGGCCGCGAGCTCGTCGGTGTGATCGAGCGCAAGATCGAGCTGACCGCCGATCTGTCCGCCCGCCAGGGCCTGCGCTACACGGCGGCCGTGGTCTACGAGCGCCAGCTCGACGACGTCTACCAGGCGATCTCGCAGCTCACGGCGATCATCGACGACGACGCGGTCGAGCCCGCGGCGCTCACCGAGCTCGATCGGATCTACGCGAAGCAAAAGATGTGGCCCGAGCTGCTCGACGTTGTCGATCGGCGCGCGTTGCTCGCGATCAATGCGCAGGACCGGGCGGACCTCGCGTTCCGCGCCGCGCACCTCGTGCAGGTCGAGCTCGTCGATCCCGAGGCTGCGATTCCGCGCTACGGCGCGGTCCTCCAGGTGTTGCCGTCGCACGAGTCGGCGCGCGCTGCCCTCGAGGCGCTGATGCACGAGGACGATCACGTGGCCTCGGTCTCACCGATTCTCGAGCGCGTGTATCGCGCCGACCGCGACCCGGCCGGCCTCGGGCGAATCTACGAGCGCCGACTCGCGCTGCCCGTCGACGACCCCGCGGCCCGCCGCGAGGACTGGGCCGCGCTCGCCGAGGTTCAGGAGACCCTGGCCGCCAAGCCGGTCGACGCGTTCAAGGTGTGGTGCCGCGCGATCCAGTCGGATCCCGACGATGCCGAGCTGCTGACCCCGCTGTTGCGGCTCGCCGAGGCTCACCCGTACCTGTGGGCGGAGCTCGCGGTCACCCTCGAGCTGCTGCTGAAGCAGTCGCTGTCGCCCGAGGTCGAGCAGACGTATGCGATGCGCCTCGGCCAGATCGCCGAGGACAAGCTCGCCGATCTCGATCGAGCAGGAGCCGCGTTCGAGAAGGCGTCGCACGGTCCCGAGTCGCGCGAAGCGCTCGGATCCCTCGAGCGTGTGCTCGCGCGGTCCGGCAAGTGGCCCGAGCTCGGGGTCGTGCTGCGTCGCCAGGCCGACGCGTCCACCGATGACATCCAGACGGCCGAGTACCTCTACCGTGAAGGCGATCTCAAGGAGACCACGCTGCAGGATTCGCGCGGTGCGGTCGCGGCGTATCGCGAGGTCCTTCAGCTCGTGCCCGCGCATCCGCAGGCGCGCTCCGCCCTCGAGCGAATGTTGCTGGTCGCGATCGATCAGCGCGCGGAGATCGTCGAAGTCCTCGAACCGTTGTTCGATCAAGATGGCGACGCCCCGCGGCTCGTCAGCGTGCTGGAGGCTCGGCTCGACATCACGCCCGATCCGATCGACCGCGCAGGCTTGCTCGCGCGGATCTGCGAGCTCGCGGAACATCGCCTCGGCGATCACCGCCGTGCGCTCGACGCGGCACTTCGCTGGCTCGCGATCGATCCCGCGTCGGGACAAGCGCTCGCGGAGACCGACCGGCTCGCAGAGCGGCTCGGCCAGTGGCCCGAGGTCGCGACTCGCGTCCACGCGATCGTTCACGCCGAGGATGCGCCACGGCGCCCGTCCGACGTCCAGGTCGCGCTGCTGACGTTCCTCGGCCGGATCCAGCGCGAGCGCCTGGGGCAGCTCGACGATGCGGCTGCTTCGTATCGCGCGGCCCTGGCACTCGAGCCGGAATCGCTCGGCGCTCTCGATGACCTGATCAAGATCCTGCGCCAGCGTGGCGACGGGACAGGGCTCGCGGACGCGCTGCGCCAGCGTGGCCGGATCGTCGCCGAGGCTCCCGAGAAGCGCGAGGCGTTTGCCGAGGTCGCGCAGATCGCCGAGCGTGCCGGCGATCGCGAAGGAGCGGTCGCCGCGTGGCGTGAGATCGCAGACAACGACGACACCGATCGGCCCGCACTGGGCGAGCTGGCGCGGCTCTTCCGCATGGCGGGGCAGCGCTCCGAGCTGATCGACGTGCTGACCCGCGCCACGCGATTCAGCACCTCCGGCGAGGACGAGAAGGCGCTGCGGGTCGAGATCGCGCAGCTCGAGACCGATGGCTCGCGTGCGGTCTCCGCATGGCAGGCCGTGCTCGACCTCGATGGCGATGACCTGGGCGCGCTCGCGTCGCTCGAGGGTGCGTATGCGCGCTCTGGTGACTGGATGGCCGTCTCGGATATCCAGACCCGCCGGCTGGCGCTCGCGAAGTCGACCTGGGACAAGGTCGCGATTCACGCCGAGATGGCGAAGACCGCCGAGGGCAAGCGCGGCTCCGTCGACGACGCGATCGCCAGCTGGTACTCGGCGCTCGATGTCGAGGCAGGGCATCAGCCCGCGTACGACCAGCTCGATCGTCTGCTGACCGCGTCGGGGCGCTCGCACGATCTCGTCGAGCTCCTCGAAAAGCGCGCCGAGCTCTATGCGGCGCTCGGTGACTCGGCCGGCGAGATCAGCGTGCTCGCGCGTGCCGCCGACGTCTGGGAAGGCCAGCTCGACAACCCCGACGCCGCGGGCGAGATCCTCGAGAAGATTCTGAAGCGCGAACCGGGCTCGGTCGCAGCGCTGACGCGGCTGTCGAAGATCTACGAGCGCGCAGGCGACTGGGGCAAGTGCAAGGCCACGCTCGAGCAGGCGCTGAAGCTGTCACCGACCGGCCGTGACGCGGCGGATCTGTTCTTCCGTCTCGGGGAGGTTGCACGAGTCGGTGACTCGGATGCCGACACCGCGATCCTGCACTTTCAACAGGCGCTGAAGCACGACCCGGCCCACGTCGCGGCGATCACGGAGCTCGAGAAGCTGGCTCGCGAGCGTCGCGACCCCACGCTGCTCGCCGACATGCTCCAGCGCAAGGTCGCGACCTCCACGGTGAGCGCGGAGCGAATCGCGTTGCTCGTCGAGGTCGCCGAGCTCGAGCGCAAGGCAGGACGCATCGATGCCGCGCTGGTGGCGCTCGCTCGCGCCGCCAACGAGGCGCCGGACGATCCCAAGGTGCTCGCACCGCTCGCCGATCTGTTCTTCGCGTCGAACCGGCTGGACGAGGCCGCACCGATCTACGACCAGCTTGCGGCCGAGGCCAAGGCTGGCCGCCGCATGAAGGACGTCGCTCGGTTCCGCCAGCGGCAGGGGGGCATCCTCGAGGCGCGCGGCGATCGGACCGCCGCGCTCGCCGCGTACGAAGAAGCGCTGCGCGTCAACCCGACCGACGTCGTGACGATGACGGGTCTTGGCCGGCTCTACCTCGCGCTCGAGGACTGGGAGAAGGCGCGCAAGATCTATCAGTCGCTCGTGCTGCAGAACATCGACGTCGAGGCGGGCGTGACCAAGGGTGAGGTCTACTGGGCCCTCGGCAAGATCCATCTGCAGCTCGGTCAGCCGCCCAAGGCCAAGAGCATGTTCCAGCGTGGACTCGAGATCGAACCTCAGAATCAGAAGCTCAGAGACGCGCTGCAGTCGCTCGCCTGAGGGACGAGCGACCGAGCGCGAGCGAGTAAGCGGTTCAGTTTTCAGTCTTGGCGGTGGTCGCCTGCGCCGCCTCTTCGGCAGCGCGCGCCTTGGCGGCCGCCTCGAACACGCTGCACGTGTTGTTCTGAATGATCCACGTCGCGTCGTTCGCGCACAGATCAACGCTGTTGATCTCGCAATCCACGCCGTCCTCGTCGACGACGAGCGCGTCGTAGAAGTCGCAGCTGACCCCGAGCAGCAGCTCCTCATCGGGGAACAGCACGTCGGTGCGGAGCAAGTTCGGCCCCCACG
>JAYUYE010000291.1:0-11384 GCA_043752985.1 Myxococcales bacterium | reverse complement strand
GGGAGAAGGTCGGCCTCGTCGGCCCCAACGGCGCCGGCAAGAGCACCGTGTTCCGCATGATCGCCGGTGAGGAAACTCCCGACGATGGTGCCATCGAGCGCCCGCGCAAGCTGACGCTCGGCTACTTCCGCCAAGATGTTGGTGACCTCAAAGGTCGGACAATTCTGGCGGAGACCTGCGCCGGCGCCGGCGAGGTATCTGTCCTCGGCGAGGAGCTCGCGGTGCTGACCGCCAAGCTCGAGGATCCAGGCGATGATCTCGACCAGGTCGTGACCCGGTTCGGCGAGGTCCAGGCCCGCTATCAGGACCTCGGTGGCTACGAGCTCGAGGCGAAGGCGCAGGCGATCCTCGCGGGCCTCGGCTTCCATGACGAGCAGACCCAGAACGATGTCGGCACGCTGTCGGGCGGCTGGAAGATGCGCGTCGCGCTCGCGCAGATCCTGCTCGCTCGACCCGACGTCCTGCTACTCGACGAACCGACCAACTACCTCGATCTCGAATCGATCCTGTGGCTCGAGATGTTCCTCCGCGACTATCCGGGCACCGTCGTGATGACCTGCCACGACCGCGAGATCATGAACCGCGTCGTCGGCAAGATCGTCGAGATCGATGGCGGTGACCTGCGGACGTACGGCGGCAACTACGACTTCTACGAGAAGGCCCGCGTCATCGAGACCGAGCGTCGCGAGGCGGAGTATGCGCGGCAGCAGGCGCGCCTCGCCAAGGAGAGCCGGTTCATCGAGCGGTTCAAGACCCACGTCGCCAAGGCGTCCCAGGTTCAGAGCCGGATCAAGAAGCTCGAGAAGGTCGAGATGGTCGAGCCGCCGAAGCGGATCATCGAGAAGAACTTCGACTTCAAGGTACCGCAGCGCTCGGGCGATGACGTCGTCAAGATCGACGGGATCAAGAAGGCCTACGGCGAGCGCGTCGTTCACTCCGGCCTGACCCTGACGGTCGCGCGCAAGGAGCGCTGGGCGGTGATGGGCGAGAACGGCGCCGGCAAGTCGACGTTGCTCAAGATGATCGCGGGCGCACTCAAGCCCGACGCCGGCAGTGCAGCGATCGGCGCGTCGGTGACGCTGGGCTACTACGCGCAGCACGTGATGGAGGCGCTGACCGCCGACCACACGATCCTCGACGAGCTGCAGGAGCACGCGCCGATGGCGAACCAGGGCACGCTGCGCGGGCTCGCCGGCGCGTTCGGGTTCCACGACGACGACGTGTTCAAGCCGGTGCGGGTCCTGTCAGGCGGCGAGAAGGCGCGGCTCGCCCTCGCCAAGCTGCTCTACGACGCGCCCAATCTGCTGATCCTCGATGAGCCGACCAACCACCTGGACATCGTGACCAAGCGCGCGCTCGTCAAGGCGCTCGTCGACTACGACGGCACGTTGATGTTCGTCTCGCACGATCGGCAGTTCCTGCGCGCGCTCGCGAACCGCGTGCTCGAGCTGTCGTCGGCGGGCCCGCGCGTCTACGGCGGCAACTACGACGAGTACGTCGCGTCGACCGGCCGCGAGGCGCCGGGCATGCGCGTGCAGTAGATCTTGCGCGGGGTGCCAACCGGCCGCATGTTGGCCGGAACAACAGATGGACATCCAGAACGTCGGGGGTTCGCCAGGTGGCATGAAGACGTTCCTCCTCGGCATCATCATGCTCGTCGTTGGCGGGTATCTGTTGTTCCATCAGGTCGACATCCACGGCGGCTACTGGAGGTTCAGCTTCCTCGGTGACGGCGCCGGCGGAAGCTTCGGCATCACGCTGATCCCGCTGCTGTTCGGGATCGGAATCTTGTTCGTCAACGGCCAGTCGATGATCGGCCGCATCCTGACCGGAGCGGGCGCGCTGGTGATCATTGTCGGGATCATCGTCAACCTCGACATGCATTTCCGCCGGACCTCGCTGTGGAACACCCTGACGATGCTGATCCTGATCGTCGGTGGCGTCGGCCTGATCGTTCGCGCCGCGCTCCCGATGCAGGGCAAGCAGGTCCCGCAGGTCCCGCAGGTCCCACCGCCCCGGGAGTGAGCCTACCGGCCGTGTTACGCTCCCGACGTGGCGACCGACGAACGAGGCAAGCGCCCCCTCGAAACGCAGTACGGGGTTGGGCCGCTCACACCAGCTCCGATGTCGCGCGCGCTGGGTGGCGGCAGCGCCGTACCTGTGACCTCGGACTTCGCACGGCCGAACTACCAGACCGGCGGGTTCAGCGGCGACACCATCACGCATCCGGGCACCGACCTCGCGCCCGGCACCCGGATCAAGCAGTACGAGCTGATCCGCGAGCTCGGCCGCGGCGGCATGGGCGTCGTCTACGCCGCGCGCGATCTCAAGCTCGGCCGGCGCGTCGCGATGAAGTTCCTGCGGCACGTCGACCGCGAGGTCATCGACCGGTTCCTCGTCGAGGCGCGGGCGACCGCGCAGTGCAATCACGAGAACATCGTCATCATCTACGACACCGACGAGTTCCAGGGCATGCCGTACATGGTCCTCGAGTTCGTCGAGGGCAAGACGCTGCGCGACTTCATGAACCCGTCCGGCACCGGTGAACCGATGCCCGCATCGCGCGTCGTCGAGCTGATCCTCCCGGTGGCGCGCGCTCTCGATCGCGCCCACTCCGAAGGCATCGTGCACCGCGATCTCAAGCCCGAGAACGTCCTGGTGACGAACAACGGTCAGGTCAAGGTGCTCGACTTCGGCATCGCGAAGGCACTCGGCTCGACCGAGAACCGGCGCACTGTTCGTCCCGTGCAGCACCGCGGCAACGACCTGACGCTGACCGCCGAAGGCGCGATGGTCGGCACGCTGCCGTACATGTCGCCCGAGCAGATGGGCGTCGACGAGATCGACCATCGCTCGGATCTGTTCGGCCTCGGCGTGATCATGTTCGAGATGGTCGCGGGGCGACACCCGATCGAGCCGCTCGCGACCGACACGCTGATCGCGAACCTCGTCAACACCGAGGCGATGCCGTCGGTGCGAAGCGCGGTCTCCGACCTCCCGGACGGTCTGGTCCAGGCGATCGACAGCTGTCTGCGCAAGGCGAAGGCCGACCGCATGGGCAGCGCCGGCGAGCTCGCCCGCCGCCTCGAAGATCTGCTGCCGGGCCGCCATGGCCGCCAGCTCGCCGAGGGCGAGAGCCCCTACCCCGGCCTCACCGCATTCCAGGAGCAGGACGCCAACCGGTTTTTCGGCCGCAGCCGCGATGTCGCGCGCATGGTCTCCCGGATCCGCGAGCTGCCGCTGACCGGCATCGTCGGTCCGTCGGGCGTCGGCAAGTCGTCATTCATTCGCGCGGGCATCGGTCCCGCGTTCAAGGCGTCGGGCGAGATCTGGGACATCGTGACGGTGCGGCCCGGTCGGCATCCGATCGCTGCGCTCGCCACGGTCGTCGCGAAGCTCACCACGCGCACCGGCTCCACCTCCACCGGCACACTCGGCGAACACGACCTGATGGTGCACCGCCTGCGCACCGAGCCCGGCTTTCTCGGCGCCACGCTGCGCGCGCGCGCGGCGGCGACCGACAGCCACACGCTGCTGTTCGTGGATCAGTTCGAGGAGCTGTACACGCTGGTCCCCGGCCTCGAAGAGCGCCGCGCGTTCACGGCCGCGCTCGCCGCGGTGGCCGATGACACGACGGCTCCGCTCCGCGTCGTGGTCTCGATGCGCTCCGACTTCCTCGACCGCGTCGGCGAAGATGCGCAGTTCATGGAGGAGCTCTCCCGCGGGCTCGTGTTCCTCTCCGCGCCCGATCGGGACGGCCTGCGCGAGGCTCTCGAGGCCCCCGTCGAGATGGTCGGCTATCGGTTCGAGAGCTCCGCGATGGTCGGCGACATGCTCGACGCACTCGCCAACACGCCTGGCGCACTGCCGTTGCTCCAGTTCGCCGCCGCGAAGCTGTGGGATGCGCGTGACCGCGACCACCGCCTGCTGACGATGAAGAGCTACCAGGCGATCGGCGGCATCAGTGGCGCGCTCGCGACCCACGCCGACGACGTCGTCCACAACATGAGCTCGCCGATGCAGAAGCTGACGCAGCGAGTGTTCCGCCAGCTCGTCACGCCGGAGCGAACGCGCGCGATCGTCGAGATCGGCGATATCTACCAGCTCAGCACGTCGCGCGAGGAGATCACGCGTGTGATCGATCTGCTCGTCGCGGCGCGCCTGCTGATGGTGCAGAACCGCGCCGATGCGAGCGGCGGCTCCGTCGAGATCGTGCACGAGTCCCTGATCGATCGCTGGCCCACGCTACGGCGCTGGCTCGACGAAGACCAGGAAGACTCCGCGTTCGTACAGCAGCTATCTGCAGCCGCGAAGCAGTGGGAGGCCAAGGGGCGCGCGAGCGGCCTGTTGTGGCGCGGTGAAGCGATGGAGGAAGCGCGTCGCTGGTACGTTGCGCGACCGCGCACGCTCGCGCAGCGCGAGCAGGCGTTCCTCGATGCCGTGTTCGGGCTCGCGCTGCGCGGCAAGCGAATTCGCCGCACCGTGGTGATCGGTTCGTTCATCCTGCTCGGCGCGATCGCGACGACGGCGAGCGTCGGCATGATGAAGATGAACCAGCTCCGCGAGGACGCGAAAGAGAACCTCGTGGAGGCGAAGCGCAAGGGCGAGGAGACAGCGCAGGCCTTGGCCGACCTCAAGGCCGCCGAAACGCGCAAGGCCGAGGCCGAGAAGCTCGAGAAGAAGGCCGAGGAAGAGCGGCGGCTCGCCCAGATCGCGGCTGCCAATGCAGGCCAGGCGCTCGGCCTCACGAAGGAGCAGCTCGAGCAGGCGAACGTCGAGCTCCAGGAGACGGCGGCCGAGGCAAAGGCCGCCCAGGTCGCCGCCGAGACCTCGCGCAAGAAAGCGGTAGAGGCCGCCGCCGACGCTCAGCGCGCGAAGGCCGAGCTACAGGTCAAGCTCGACGCCGAGAAGCAGCGCGTGCGCAAACTCGAGGACGAGAAGCGCAAGCTCTCGACCAAGCTCAAGGAATGATCAGAACGCGCCGCTGAGCGTGAACGCCGCGCCGCCGGGCATCGGCGTGATCGCGAGTCCGAGCCACGAGCAAGTGCGGCTGGTCATGGTCCCTCGCCGGTACTTGCCGGCCGGCTCCGGTCCGGGGGCAATCTCCTACTCGTCGTCCTCGGAGACCTGCTTTTTCTTCTTCTTCGTTTTCTTCTTCTTGTCCTTCTTGTCGGGCTTCTTCTTCGGCTCCTCGACCTCGGGCGGCGGCGCCTCGGCCTTCGGTGACGGTGGCAAGATCTTGACGAAGCTTGCTCCCGCCCCTGGCTCGTCGACCGCGAGCGACTCGTGAAGGGCGACCATCTTCCAGCCATCGCCGTTCTTCTCGAACACGGCAAACACGCGCAGCGGCAGCGGCGGCTCGTCGTTCTCGACGCGCGTCACCGGTGCGGTGACCCACGCGAGCTCACCGTCCGCGGTGACCTCCGCCGTGATCTCGCCCGACGTCGCGGCGCGCGTCTGGGCCTCGATCCGCTTCTTCCACAGCCTCTTGATCTCCTTCTTGCCGCGCGTGACCTCGCCGATCGACGGACCGATCACGACCGCTTCCGTGCGGCTACCGAGATCGTCGCCCCACTGCTGCTGATCGAGCAGGCCCTTCTTGAACCGCTCGACCGCGCCCTCGGCCTCGTCCGCGATCTTCGCTGACCCACTCGCGCCCGGCGGCACGATCGCGTCCTTCTTGAGCTCCGAGCGGATCTCCTTCATCGGCGGCGTGTGCGCGAGCGCGGCCACCGTGAGCCGGAAGAAGTCATCCTCGCTCGACATGATCGCGACGACCGCCATCGGCGTGCCCTCGACATTCACGACATCGACGGCCCACGCGGAGCGGCCACCCGGCGATGCGGTCACCGAGAGCTCGCCCGAGCGGACCTGCGCGTGGTGCTCGGCCTTGGGATTGATCAGCTTGCCGAGCGCGACCAGCGCGTCGGTGCGGTTGCCGAGCGCGTCGCCCTTGCGCGGCCCGAACACGATCAGCTCCTCGGCCACGATCGAGAACAGGTTGTCGGGCTTGGCCCGACTGATCGTCTGATAGATCTCCTCGAGGGTGCTCTTGGCGTCCTTCTCGGCGGTGCGCTCGTCGACCTTGGGGCCGACATCCTTCTTCTTCGCGACGGTCGCCGTGCTCCCGCCACAGGCCATCACGACCGCGAGCGAGACGAGCCCGAGCGCTCGCAAACCTAGCCTCGCGACAAGCGCTTGATGCTGGGAATCGAGATCGCCGCGGCGGCCGGCGGCAGTGCGATGTACGGAATCATGTCGTCGGAGACGGGCGCCGGCGGCTTGACCTGCGGCTTGAAGGCCGACGTCGACTGCGGCAGCACGGGCGCCGTGCCCTTGGCGAACCGGCGCGGCGGCGTCGGCAGGATTGGCGTGGGCAGCGTCTGGCGCACGACCGGTGCGATGTTCGACGAGCGCGCGGACGGGTTGGCGACCGACGGCATGCGCGGGATCGGAATCACGGTGCTCGGCGTCGGTGGAGCCACGCGGACGACCCGCACGGTCTCGGTGGCCGGGCTCGTATAGTCGTTGTAGTCGAGCTGGCCGAGGTCGGGCTTCACGGCCATCGGAGGCGGCAACGTGTCCGCACGCATCCGCCGCGGCGGTGCCTGCGCCGCCACCACGGCGACCTCCACTTCCTCCGCTGCTGCGCGAGCCCGCGCGATCGCGATCGTCCATTCCCAGTCATCTTCCTCGACAACCGGGGGCGGTGCCACACTCACAGCCGGAGCGTTGCTTGCTCCTGGGGCAACCGGCGGCTGGATCGCTGCGATCGGCATCACGTGCTCGCGGACGATGGCGACGGGAGCCGCAGCCACGGGTGCGTGGGTCCGAATGAGCGGCAGCGGCTGCGTCGGAACGGGCGGGCGCGGGGCGGCAACTCGGCTTGCCACGGCAGCCGGCGACGCCGGCCGAACGGCCCCGCGAGGTTGCCATGACTCGAGCTCGGCGGCGGCGAGATCGCCGTCAGGCCAACCGACGATCTTCCCGCCAAACCCGTCGTCCAGGACCGCGGGACGCATCGACAGCAGCCGCCCTTCGGGCGTCAGGACGAGTCCGAACTTGGAGATCTTCACGAACCCAAGCTTCTTCATCACGCTGTCGATGGCCGGCATGAGGGAGGGTCACTGCACCCCCCAGGCCAGACCCCATGGATGCACAAGTTGCGCAACGTGCTGGATCGAGGTCGCGGATGCGAGGGCTCCGACCCCCGATCGCGAACGTTCGGAGACTTATCCCCCGGACCTGAGGTGGAGGGGCCGGATTCACTCGCGGCCCCAGGCCTGGGCCCGGGGGGATAGCTCACCTGCCTTCGTAGTGTGGCTTCCGGCCCTCCACGAATGCCGCGAGACCTTCATCTCGGTCGTGGCTGAACAGCGTGACCTCGTAACACTGCTGCTCGATCACGAGGGCCTGGTCGAGTGGCAGACCGTAGCCGCGCTCGATCGCGCTCTTCGCATGGATCACGGAGAGCGGCGCGCAGCCGGCGAGCTCCCCGAGCAGCGCCTCGACCGCGGGCCGGAGCTGCGCGCGCGGCACGACTTGATTGACGAGGCCGATCTCGAGTGCCCTCGCGACCGGGATCTTGCGACCGAGCAGGATCATCTCCTTCGCGCGCGCCTCACCGATCAGGCGCGGCAACCGCTGGGTACCGCCGGCGCCCGGCATGATGCCGAGCCGCACCTCGGTGAGCCCCAGCTCGGAACCCTCGACGGCGATCCGGAAGTCGCACGCCATCGCGAGCTCGAGACCACCGCCGTAGGCCGAGCCGTTCATCAGCGCGATGGTTGGCTTGCGCATCGCACCGAGGTCATTGATCGCGCTGCCAATCGCATTGATGAAGCGGCTCGCCTCCGCTGCCGGCACGCCTTTGCGCTCCTTGAGATCGGCGCCCGCGCAGAAGCACTTCTCGCCGGCGCCGGTGATCACGACAGCGCGCACCTCGTCGTCGTGCTCGAGCTCGGCCTCGAGGTCGGAAAGCCGCATGTTGACCGCCAGCGACAGTGCGTTGAGCGCCTGCGGACGGTTCAGGGTGACCCAGGCAGTCGTGCCGTGCTTCTCGACGAGGACATCGCTCATGCGAGCGACCGTATCAGACGATCACGGGCGCGAGGCAGCGACGGTGTCCGACAAACCCTGGACGGCGTGATCGCCGTAGAGTGCGTCGAGGATCGCAGTTTGCTCGCGCGAGCTTTATCTCGCGGCGAAACCGGTGAATGATCGCGTCGTCGTTGGCGAGCTCGCTGCGGATCACCTCGAGCTCGTCGAGCTCGCAATCGCGTGCGCGCTAGACCGCGCCCATGCCGCCTGCCCCGACCAGCTCGAGGACATCGTCGCGATCGGCCAGCCTCTGACCGGCCAGCTCGGACTCGCGCAGCACGTGCGCCTCGTACTACTTCGCGAGCATCACGAGCGTCGCCGCTGCCTCGACGCGAACCACGCCGCTCGCGTCTGCGAGAGCCGCAACGAGCCCGGGCGTCACCTGGCGCGCGCCGCGATGTGCCGCAGCCGCCGCGGCGCGAGCATCGACGCTGCGCTTCGGGTCGCGGACCGCGGCATCGAGCGCGGCGATTCCGCGAGCATCGTTCTGAGCCGCGAGATCCGACGCCGCCTGCAGCATGAAGTCCTCGGACGTGAGCCCCTCCGCGAACACCACCGCAGCGCCGGGCTTGTCACCACCGTGAGCGAGGACGCGTGCTGCCGCGAGCCGGACGCCGAGCTCCTTGTCGGCGAGCAGGCGCCGTGCGACCGCGACGCCGCGATCCATGCCGAGCGCGCGCACCACGAGGTTCGCGGCACCGGCGCGGATCGTCCAGCGCTCGTCGGTCAGCGCGCGATCGATCGCCTTGCCGGCGAGGTCCGGGCGGTTCGCCGCGATCGCCGCCTCGGTCGCGACCATCGGATCGGGCTCGGTCTGTGCGAGCTGCGCGAGCACATCGCTCCGCTTTGCAGCCTCGAGCAACTCGATGCCAGCGAGCCGGACGGCGAGCGCGCGGTCCGCGAGCGCCTGCTTGCCGAAGGCCTCGAGGTTGCCGACGCCGATCTGCGCGAGCGAGCTCGCCGATGCGGCGCGTACGGCCTCGTCTGGATCCTTCATGCGCCGCGTCAACACGGTGACGGCGTCCTTGTCCTTGATCATGCCGAGCCAGCGGATCGCGGCGCGGCGCACGCGCGGATCGGCATCGGCGGCGGCCTTCTCGAGATCGACGGCAGCGAGCTTGCCGACCTTCTTCGCGATGCCCTCGATCGCGATCCGACGCGCCTCGGGATCCTCGGAGCGCAACATGTCGGCCGCGACCTGCGGCGCTTGCGGATGCGCGCGCAGCACCGCGACCGCAGCGGCGGCAGCGACGCGATCGTCGTCGTCGCCCATGAGCTCGGTGACCTGCTCGGCGAGGGCTTCGAGCTCGGCTGCCTGCACCGCCTGGATCGCGGAGATCTTGAGCTTGGCCGACGGCGATGCGAGCGCCTGGCCAAGAGTCGCGACCGAGAGATCGCGAATCAGCTCGTTGTCCTGATCGCCGCGCTGCTGGTGATACGCGGCGTAGTTGTTCGCCACGTTCGCGGCGTCGCCCTGGGCGAGCGCGGCGCGGATCCGCATCCGCCACAGGTCATCGTCGCCGGGATGGCGCGCCAGCCCTTCCTCCGCGGCGCGCGCGGCGCCGGCGTAATCACCGGCCTCGTAGAGCGCGACCGATCTGGTGGCGCGACTGGCGCAGGCGCCGGTGGTGGACAGCGCCAAGACAACGGCGAAGAAACGACGCATCGACGACTCCATGGTCAGCATGACACGAGCACTGTGGCGGCCCTTGCTGGATTGGTTACGCCTGATGATCCGCTCCGCGCAAGCGCGTGCGCAGGCTGGGCAACGTTCCGCACAGCGGCGATTTTTCTCACGGTTCCAGTTGTAGCTGGTCTGCGACGAGCGGATGGTACGCGCACGCACGGAGGCGGCGGTATGACGATCCGGACGCTCATCATGATGTTTGGTGTGCCGGCGGTGGCGCTCTGCCATGCGAGCAATCAGTGCGGCTGCACTCCTTCCGCCTGTCTCCACGGAGGAACCCGCCCGGCGATCTCGTGTTCCGCATCCCCGCGGGCGCGCAGCTCGTGATGAACCAGCACTTCCTCAACGTCACCGACTCGACCTCACGCGCAACGGCGTGAAGACCCGCGAGTTCGACCTGCCGTGGGACGACAGCTTCACGTTTCATCCACCGGAGAAGCGGATGGAGACGTCGGCGCCGATGATGATCAACCCCGGCGACGAGGTCGTCGTCGAGTGCCGATGGAACAACGGCGAGAATCGCGACCTGCCGTTCGGGTTCGAGATGTGCGTCGTGTTCGCGCAGTTCGTCGACGATGCCGGTACGGGCAGCTGGGCCTGCGACGATGGGAACTGGACCGTTTTCTGACGGTTATCTGTTATAAGGCCGCCGGTGATCAGCGGCTTTTTGTTCGACCTCGACGGCACGCTCGTCGATTCGGAGCGCCAATCGGGTGAGGCGATGGCCCGTGCGCTGCTCGCCGGCCAGAATATCGCGATCGAGCAATCCGATCGCGACTACGTCGTCGGCCGGTCGTGGATGGCGATCTACGACCGCCTGGTCGAGCGCTACCCGCAGCTGACGTGGAACCGCGCGGAGGTCATCGCGCAGACCGCGATGATGCGCGAGGACGTGTTCGCCGAGCACGGCGTCACCGTGCTGCCCGGCGTGCGCGAGCTGATCGAGCGAACCCGGCACCAGCCGCGCGCCGTGGTCACGGGGAGCTCGCGGGTCGAGGTGACCCAGGTCCTGCCGCTGATCAGCGAGCACGCGGTGTTCGACGTCATCGTCGCCTCTGAAGATGTCGCGCGCAGCAAGCCCGCCCCCGACGGCTACCTCCAGGCCATCCGCCAGCTCGGGCTCGAGCCGCACGCCTGCCTGGTGCTCGAGGACTCGGTCGCCGGGATCGCCGCGGGCCGTGCTGCCGGCTGCCTCGTGGTCGCCGTCCGCGCCGGTAACTTCGGCGGCTGGGACCAATCGGGCGCCCACCGGGTGATCGGCACGCTCGAGGAGCTCACCCCCTCCCTGCTCGATGAGCTGGCCGCGATCGACCCGCGGGACTATGGTTCCCCGATCGGACCTCCGCCATGAAGCTCCCTGCGAAAGCCACGATCTACGAGGTCGGTCCCCGCGACGGCCTGCAGAACGAGGCGCGTCAGGTGCCGACCGCCGACAAGCTCAAGTTCATCGATGCGCTGGTCGGCGCCGGCATTCGTGACATCGAGATCACGAGCTTCGTCTCGCCGAAGTGGATCCCGCAGCTCGCCGACGCCTCCGAGGTCGCGCGCGGGGTGCACCGCCCTGCCGGCATTCGCATGAGCGCGCTGGTGCCGAACC
>JAYUYE010000290.1:0-1834 GCA_043752985.1 Myxococcales bacterium | reverse complement strand
GCCAGGAGCGCCTGCACGAGCGCCACCCGGATCTTGTCATCACGCACTTCGTCGGGCCGTACACGTTCACCGAGAACGTCACCCCGGCGCGGCGCAAGCTGCTCGTCGACTGGGTGACCAACCTCGTCACCACGCAAGGCGACGAGATCGGGCTCCACGTTCATCCGTGGTGCACGTTCGTTCGCGCCGCCGGCGTGACCTGCCGGACCTCGCCGTCGTTCGCGTACGCGACCGGCGACACGACCGGCTACACCGTTCATCTCGACGCCTACACGAAGCCCGAGCTCGAGAAGATGTTTGCCAAGGCGAACGAGCTGTTCGTCGCGAACGGTCTGCCCCGGCCGACGTCGTTCCGCGCCGGAGGCTGGACCGCCGAGGTTCACGTGCTCGCCGCGCTCGCGACCGCAGGTCACGTCGCCGACTCGAGCGGCTGCAACTGGGCGCGGCTCGAGGAGTGGAAGAACCACACCGGCGCGGATCTGTTCGCCTGGAACCAGAGCCACTGGGCGCCGATCGACGAGACCAGCCAGCCGTACTACCCGAACACCACCGACATGCTCGCCGACGCTGCGCCGCACCTGCCGATCCTCGAGGTCCCCGACAACGGGCTCCTCGTCGACTACGTCACCGGCCCCGAGATGATCGACATGTTCCGCGCCAACTGGGATGGCGGCGCGCTGACCGAGCCCACGAGCTACTCGATCGGCTACCACCCCGTGAGCTTCAGCGAGCCGTTCTTCTCGCGACTCGACGAGGCACTGACCGAGATCGATCGCCACCTCGCCACGAAGGGCGCGGGCCCGGTGATCTACGTGCGCGTGTCGGACCTGCCGCGGGCGTACCCGCGACCGTAGTCACTCCGCGACGAGCTGCTTGACGATCGCCTTGCCGCGCAGCGCGATGTCGTCGGGGGTCGCGGCCGCCTCGATCTCCCAGCCCTTGCGCGAGTAGTACTTCTTGGGGCCGCGGCTCGCGCCCTTGATCTCGAGGCAGTAGTCCATGTCGCGCATGTCGCTGCACGTGCGCGCCGAGACCTTGAGCTCCTCCTTCGAACGATCCTGCGGATAGACCGCGCGGATCGTGTCGCCGTGCGCCTCGTGGACGAACAGCTCGAAGTTGCCCTTCCACTGCGAGGTCGCCTGGAAGATGCCCATCGGCTCCTGGGTGATCGCCGCGAAGATGTGAATCGTGTCGCTCTCCGTCTTCGGGAGGTGATCGATCCAGATCCGGTCGAGCGCGGTCATCTTGTCGACCTTTGCCTCGGGACCCGAACAACCTACCGACACCATGACCACAGCGAGGAGCAGCTTCTTCATGGGGCCGAGCCTACTGCGACCCCCACGATGCGCCACCGGGAACGAGCAGATTCGTGCGACTCCCGCCCGTCCGTTGACGCGAGCAGGCGGGCGCAACGCAGTCGCTGGGGCACGGCGGCCCACGGCGAGTGTCTGGTCGTTCTGAACAGCTACGGCTGGATCAGCGTCGTGGTCAGCTGAGCCGCGCGCGCGATCACCGGGTGCGAGAAGAACGTCAGTCCACCGCCCGTCGCGCTGATCGTGACGCTCCCGGGCCCGACGTTGAAGATGTACGCGATGCCATCGGCGTCGGTCATCGTCGCGGTCTGGCTCGGCGTGCCGGTCGTGCCGTTGTACTTCACGGTGCCCATCGGGGAGCTCGTGACCACCGCACCGGCGACCGGCACGTTGGCCGCGTTGAAGACCTGCACACCGACCCAGCCCTTGGTCGGATCCTGGTTCACCTGGGCGAGTGCACAGAGCGTGTCGAACGTGCCTTGCGGGATCATCAGGATCGGCGCCGACGGAACGTCGAAGTC
>JAYUYE010000289.1:0-1836 GCA_043752985.1 Myxococcales bacterium | reverse complement strand
CGACGTCCCCGGCCAGTCATGCGCGCGGTGGACGCGGCCGCGCGGAGACCGTGAGCTCGCGAGTACGTATGCCGTGGTTCGTGACGGCGACTTCGACTGCGACGACGCGCTGGCCAGGAGCGAGTGCGACGATCTGAACTACTGCAACCCGGCCGTGGCGTCTCCGGGCGGCTGCCAGGTGCGCCGTGCGTCATGCATCGCAGCGTCGGGTTGTGACATCGGGAGCTGCAGCGACGGCCAAGGCGCCACGACGTGCGAGCCCGAGACCTGCCTTCCCGAGCACTTCTGCGCGGCGCTCGACAGCTGCGACGAGAAGGGCCCCGTCGACGACTTCCTCGCGTGCGCGCTCGAGCTGCCTGCGCTGCACACCGAGGTACAGATGCCGATCCGAGCCGACGGCGGCCTGTGCAGCCACACGTTCGTCGTGCCATCGCCGCAGGGGCTGGGTTGCCGTGAGCCGCAGATCGAGGCGCCGCCCGGCGGAGCGATCGACGACTGGGTCTTCACGGTGCAGCAGTCAATAACGCCCGAGCAATGCATGTTCGCTCTCGACGGCCCGAGTCCCGATGCGGCGCCACCGCCCGATTCCCATCTGGTGATCTCGGTCGCCACCGCGCACCCCGAGCGGCGAACCTCCTTCGTGATCGGCTTCCAGCGTGCAGCCGAGGTCGGTTGCATCACTGCGCCCGTGATCCTGCCAGCGCCGTCCTCGGCGAATCCGATCTGCCCCTAGCCCTAGCTCGCGGTTTCGACGGCCTTGACCTGGAACACCATGCGATCGTCGAGGCGCAGCGCGGACAGCGACTTGCCCCATACGCAGCCCGTATCGATCCCGAGGTGACGAGGTCCGACGTCGAGGCCGAGGGCGGCCCAGTGGCCGAACACGGCGGTATGCGTGGCCCACGCCGGGTTCGCCACCGCAAACCACGGCACGCATCCGGGCGGTGCATCCGACGGATGGCCATCGAACGACGTCTCGATGCGGGCGTCGGCTCGGAGCGTTCGCGCGCGCACGAGGTACGCGAGGATCGCGCGCCACCGATCGCCACCCCCGAGGCGCGGATCCCAGCGCGGCGGCGAGCCACCCATGGTCTGCGCGAGGAATGCTCGCCAGCTCGGACCCCGGAGCTCGTGCTCGATCTCGGCCGCGCGTGCGCGTGCGTCATCGACCGTCCACTGCGGATGGAGACCGGCGTGCACGAGCACGTACGTCGGATCCGTGTGCACGAGCGGGCAGTGGCGTAGCCAGTCGAGCAGTCGATCTCTGTCGGGAGCTGCGAGCACTTCGTCGAGCGTGTCGCGCTTCTTCTCACTCGCGGCACCTGCCGCACGCGCGAGCAGGTGGAGATCATGATTGCCGAGCACGCAGGTCACGACATTGCCGAGGTTGTGTGCCCAGCGGAGGACGTCGAGCGAGCGCGGTCCACGATTGACCAGGTCGCCGACGAGCCACAACTGATCGCGCCCCGGCGAGAAGTCGATCAACCCGAGCAGGCGCTCCAGGCTCGCCATGCAGCCCTGGATGTCACCGATCGCGTAGCGGGCCACGTGATCTAGGTACCACGTGGCGCCGGGTGGGGCGGGGTGGGCCCGTTCTCCCCCTTGTGCCGCGCTCGGCCGCGTTTCATCATGAGACGTGATCAGACTTTCATCTGTCCTCCTCTCGATCGTCGTCGGTGCTGGCTGTTACGGCGGCGTCGGGTACTCCGGCGGCGCCTACGTCTCGACCACCACCACGGCGTCGGTTGGCTATGTGTCCTCGGACCCGCTGGCGTACAGCACGCCTCCTCCGATGGACGTCAACGCCGACGTCTACTACGAGCCGCGCGACGGCTA